>JAQVDF010000097.1 GCA_028698405.1 Phenylobacterium sp.
GCGGGCCATGGCCGTCTTCACGACGCCGTCGACAAACGCTTCGAGCGCGGCCCGCGGGATCGCCTCGTCCGGGGCCAGGCGTGTGCCGTTCGGCTGGGTCGCAAGCGGCGGCGCGGCCGGAGCGAGGGCGGTGGGAGCCGCGGCGGGCGCCGGGCCCGAC
Source organism: Phenylobacterium sp. (assembly GCA_028698405.1). GTDB lineage: Bacteria > Pseudomonadota > Alphaproteobacteria > Caulobacterales > Caulobacteraceae > Phenylobacterium. The sequence continues at coordinate 161 of JAQVDF010000097.1, forward strand.
GCGGCCGGTGTGGCCGCAGGCGCAGGTGCGCGCTTCGGCGCCGGCGGGTTGGGGACGGGCGAACTGGCGACGGGCGCAGGCGGCGCCGAGGGCGCGCTGGCGGCCGGGGCCGGCGGCGTCGCGGGAGCAGGGCCCGCCGCCTCGGGCGCCGGCTGCGCCGGGGCGGCGGCCGGAACGGACAGGATGGCGAAAAGCGCGGCCATGACCGCGTTGGCGAGGGGACGCATCGCGCAATCCATCGTGGCGGCGGAGAAGCTGAACGGTAGGGTGCTTCGCGGCGGCGTCAAAGGCCCGCTAGTTGTCGCGGCGCGGGCCGCTGGCGAAGCTCAGCAGGGGCAGGACGGGGCTCAGTTCGGCCCCCACGTAGACCTGCGGCTCGGAGGGCGGGCTCGCCCCCTCCTTGACCTCCCGATCGGCGACGCAGCGGCGGACCGTGCCGGCCAGCACCGGGAAGCTGGTGCTGGCGCCGATCGACTGCAGGAAGCACTCGTCGAAGTAGGGATAGCGGTCGGCCTCGCCGCAGCCGAACGAGGTGCGGTCGGGGCGGGCGGCGGTCAGGATCATCCGATTGGGCGCGGCCAGGTAGGGCACGAACACGCCCGAGAAGCAGGCCGAGATCACCACCACCGTCGGCTTGCGCCCGCAGGCGCGGTCCAGCATCTGGGCGACCACCGGAGGCGGCAGTATGCGCTCGCCGATCAGCACCCCCTGCGGCAGGCCGTGCGAGGTGACGTAGAACAGGCAGCCGGCGGCGCCGTCGGCGGACAGCGCGTTGAGGGTCTCGTATATCTGGCGTGGATCCGACGGTTGAGGCCGGGTGTCGGCGTAGCGTTCCGGGCGGACGGAGAACTGGCGCATCCGCTCCGGCTCGAAACCAGCCCGCAGCAGCGCCTGGGCGACGTCGCGGCGGGCGTTGTCGAAGGCCTCGGTCGGCCCGCCCCGGGCCCCCTTCCAGTCGCCGGCGACGACCACCGCGGCCCAGTCGGAGAACGGACCCGCAAACGCGGGGCCGGCCCAGAGCAGGGCCAGGCTCAGGAGCAGCGCGCCGAGCCGCCCCCGCACGGGACCTACTTCTTGTAGCTCTGGAACGGCGTCGGGATGGCCGTTCCGGTGGCCTTGGCCAGCAGCCGCCCTTCGGGGTCGTAGAGCTCGCCTTCGGTGAAGGCGACGCGCGAGCCCCAGCGGGCGACGCGGCCCACGCCGCGAATCTTCCCGGGCATGGCGGGCCGGAAGAAGGTGGTCTTCATCTCCGCGGTCGGGGCCACGTGGGTCATCCCCGAGGCGACCATGCAGGCCACCGACATGCACTCGTCCAGCATGGCGCAGAGGTAGCCGCCCTGGATCTGCTTCATCGGGTTGAGCAGCAGTTCGGCCCGGGCCTCGAACTCGACCTCGACCGTCTTCTCCGCCTGGTTGACCGACAGCATCTTGAATCCCAGGCTCTGGGAGCCGGTCGGCTGGTTCTTGGTCCGCAGGAACCGCTGGAGAATCGCCTCGTCGGTGAGGGCTTCGCGCTCCTGGGAGGCGACGTCGGTCATGCAGGCCTCATTTCTTGCGGAACTGGTCGAGCGAGACGACCTTGGGCGGCGGCTCGCCGGGCGGCGGCTCGGGTTCGGGCGGCGGGGCAGCTTCGGCGGCCGGCGCCTCTTCCGGCGTAGCGGCCGGCGGCGGCTCGAACTGCAGCAGGAACTGCACCGAGGGGTCGTAGAAGCGGGTCACCGCCGCATAGGGGATCGACAGCCACTTGGGCTGGCCGCCGAACCTCAGGGTGACGGAGAAGAAGGTCTCGCCCGGCGCCAGGTCCCAGTACTGGTGCTGCAGGACGATGGTCATTTCGTCCGGATACTTCGACAGGAGGTCCGGCGGCCCCGAGACGCCCGGGGCGTCGGTCTTGAAGGTGATGTAGAAGTGATGCGCGCCGGGCAGGCCGCCGGGGGCCGCCGCGCGCTTCAACGCCGCCTTCACGACCCCGCGCAGGGCTTCCTGCGCCATGGCCTCGTAGTGCATCAAATCCTGAGCCGGGGGCTCTTGGGCCATCACGGTCACCGCGGGAGGAAACTCTAAGCTGGCAAAGGGTAACGCCTGCGACGCCTCGCGCAAGGCGATACGACGCGCTGCGGCAAGGAGTTTGCGCGGGCGCGAACGGGGCCGGAATATCGGGAGGAAGGTGGGGGCTTCTGTTGCCAGGCGCCCCCGGGCCCCGCCTGGCGCTGCTAAGACACCAGGACTTCAAGGTCGACTACCGTCGCACCGCTTACGCGGCGAGGCGGAGGTCTTCAGCGAAGTTATCGTTCGCAGTTAGTTTAATGACCCGAAACGGTGGGTCAGGCCGGGAGAAAGCAACGCCTTTACACGTCTGTCGATGCTGATCGGCCCCGCACAGCTCCGGCGATAACCCGGAAGAAGATTTGGTGGAGCCGCCGGGAATCGCACCCGGGTCCAGTCCGCTTATTTCGCGCGCGTTTATCCCCATAGTCCGGTTGCCCGGACAGCTTGGAATATAGGGGATCGGCAGGCCCATTTGAAGGACCCTGGCGCTGTGATCCTCAGGGCTGCGGCGCAGGCGGCTCGGGCTCAGCGGCTTCCGGGGGCGCGGCGTGGTCGGGCTCGGGGGCGGCGCTGGGCGCCTGGGCCCGGTTGGTGCGCGCGGCCTGCAACCGGCCGCCCGCGGCCACCAGATCGGCGTAGGCGGCCTTCTCGCGGGAGAAATCCGCGCCCCTCGGGAACAGCACGTCGAAGCGGGTGTCGCGGCCGAGGGCGTGACGCAACACCGCCTCCAGCGCGTCCGCCACCTGGCCGATCTCGGCCCGGTCGCAGGCCCGGCGCAGCGAGACGGCCCTGCCCGGAACCATCAGGGTCAGGTCGTAGGCCGTGCCCTCGACGCAGATGGCGTCGGCGGTGTCCTCGCCCTCGGTGACCCGCACGTCACGCGGGGCCGACCACATCTCGTGGCCGCGCAGAGCCAGCAGCTGGGCGGCGGCGCCTTCGGCCAGCTCCGCGTCGATGTCGACTCGCCGGGCGATGCCGGGCTGGCAGCAGGCCAGGCCCGCCCGCGCCTGCACGAAGGCGCGCCCGTCGCGCCGAACCACCGTGCGGACGACCATCTGACGCACGCTCCCGGAGGGCCGAATCCAGGCCTCCAGGATCATCTCGTCGCCGCGCAGGATCTGCCACTGCAGCGGCGGCAGGCCCCAGAGGCGGTAGAGGGTGGGCTCGACGCCGTTGGCCACCGGCGTCATCTGCTCACGGCGGCCCAGGCGACGGCCGGACAGCGGATCGAGCGCCTCCGGCGGAACCGGCCACTCGCCGTCCCACCAGTCCTGGGCGTCGGGCGCGGGATAGGGCCAGGGCTGCACCGGGCCGGCCGGTTCGGCGGGCGTGGCGCTGCGGCGAGAGAAGAACTGGGCCTCGGCGGAAGAGGCGAAGATCAGGAGCGGAACCAGGGCATAGGCGAAGAGCCGGGCCAAGGGCGCCTCCTCACATCGCTTCAGCTCCCCGGGTGATGGAAAGCACGCCCGTGCGAGAGAGTTCCACCAGCCCCAGCGGCCGCATCAGTTCGACGAAGGCGTCGATCTTGGAGGGAGCCCCGGAGACTTCGAACACGAAGCTCTCGTGGGTCGTGTCGATCACCCGGGCGCGGAAGATGTCGGACACCCGCAGCGCCTCGACCCGATCGGCGCCGGTGCTCTTCACCTTCACCAGGGCGAGTTCGCGCTCCAGGCCGAAGGGATCGCGGGAGACGTCGCGCACGTGGCGCACGGAGACCATCTTTTCGAGCTGGGCCTGGATCTGCGAGAGCACGTGCGGCGTACCGCGGGTGACGATGGTCACCCGGCTGGTGTGGGCCCGCCGGTCGGTCTCGCCCACCGTCAGGCTCTCGATATTGTAGCCGCGCGCCGCGAACAGCCCGACCAGCCGGTGCAGCACGCCCGGCTCGTTGTCCACCAGTACGGCGAAGGTGGCGAGGTTCTCCGCTTCCTCCTCGTGGGAGAGTTCGTAGACGGATCCGGGTTGCGGGTCTGGCATGGCGGTCCTTCCGAAGATGGTGGAGGGGTGTCACAACCTGCGCTCTCCCGCAACCGACTGTCGCAGCTGGGGCGGCGTTACGGGCCGGGCCCCGGCTCTCGGCTTCGCTTCGGCCGGGATGGCGGAGGTGCGAGCGTTCGGAACGTGACCGAGTAGCGTTCGGCCTCGACCGGCGGGATGGAGTGCTCCCACTCGCGGCGGGCGGGCCCGTCGATCAGGTAGGCCGAGCGGGGCTCGACGGTGAGCGAGGCGCGGTCGAAGCCGCCGTCGCGTCGGCGACGCAGGCGAAAGATCCCCGGCGCCGCCAGGGAGATCCCGATCACCTTGTCGAAGTCCGGCCGGTCCTTGTGCCAGCCGATGCCGGCGCCCGGCGGATATTGGCTGACCATCACGTGCTCCAGCGCCTCGGCCGGCAGGTCCGCGAAGGCGGCGGCCCGCTCGCGCAGAGGGCGCAGGAAGTCCGGCACGGGTTCGGCTCGGCCCAGACCGCCGCCGTTGAAGTCGTAGCGGAGGCCGAACGAGACCACCCGCCGCTTGCCGAGGAAGCCGTGGAACTCGAACGCCTTGAAGGCGAGTCCGGCAAAGCGGGCGAGGAGCGCCTGTTCTTCCTCCGGCGTGACGGCCTCCGGCTGGTAGCGGAATCCGTCCGGCAGGGCCGGCGGGACGTCGAACAGGCCGGGTTGCACGAGCGCCATGGGCGGCATGTGGGGGCGGAGCAGGCGCCTGTCACCCGGCGGTGGGCCGGCTTACCCGGCGTCATGGGTGACAGTCCCGCCCATCGGGGGCTTAACTTCGCATCATGCGGTTCGACGAATACGCCGCCTACGACGGGCTCGGCCTGGCCGAGCTGGTCCGCAAGGGCGAGGTCACCGCCGCCGAGCTGGTCGAGGCGGCCATCGACGGGATCGAGCGCTTCAATCCCCGTCTCAACGCCGTAGTGCACAAGGCCTACGACGAGGCGCGGGCCGCCGCGAACGGCCCGCTGTCCGGGCCGTTCGCCGGCGTGCCGTTCCTGATCAAGGACCTGGGCCTGGAGGTGGCCGGCTGGCCGCGCACCTCCGGCAGCCGCTTCGCGCCCGAGACGGCCGACGCCCGCGACAGCGAGCTCGTGCGTCGCTACCGGGCCGCGGGGGTGGTGTCGGTCGGCAAGACCAACACGCCCGAGTACGGCATCCCCGGCGTCACCAATTCCGACCGGCTGGGCCCCTGCGCCAACCCGTGGAACCCCGACCACATCTCCGGCGGCTCGTCGGGCGGGGCGGCCTCGGCGACGGCGGCGGGCATCGTGCCGCTGGCGCACGCCAGCGACGGCCTCGGCTCGATCCGCATCCCGGCCGCCTGCTGCGGCCTGGTGGGGCTGAAGGTGACCCGCGACCGCACTCCGAACGGGCCCGACGACTACGACCGCGCCATCGGCTTTTCGGTCGACCACGTGGTCAGCCGCACGGTGCGCGACAGCGCCGCCATGCTGGACGCCACCGACGGGCCGGAACCGGACAGTCCCTACGCCCCGCCGCCGAAGGCCAGGCGCTACCTCGAGGAGGTCGCCACTCCGCCCGGGCGGCTGCGCATCGGATTTTCCAGCCGCACCGCCTCGGGCCGGCCGATCGCCCCGGAGGTGCAGGCCGCCTTCGAGGGCGTGGTGAAGCTGCTGGAAGAGCTCGGCCACGAGCTCGTGCCGCACGACATCGACATCGACTGGCGCCGCCTCTACCGCGCCCAAGGCCGCGTCTCGGCGGCCAACTTCTCGGCCGGGATGAAGCGGCGGATCGAGCTGATGGGCCGCGAGCCGGGTCCGGACGAACTCGGCCCCCTGGCCCGCCGCGCCTACGAGGCCGGCAAGCAGATCAGCGGTCAGGAAGCGCTGTGGGGCTGGCAGGAGCTGCGCGCCTTCAACCGCAAGATCCTGGCGAGCCTCGCCCCCTTCAATGTCTATCTGCAGCCGGTGATGGGGACCCCGCCGCCCCGGATCGACGCGCTCGACCCCGGCGCGATGGAGCTCGACGCCTTCGACAAGGCCCAGGCCCGCGCCTTCCCCTTCACCCCGCCGTTCAACTTCACCGGCCAGCCGTCGATGTCGCTGCCGCTCGCCTGGAGCGCGTCGGGCCTGCCGCTGGGGATGATGTTCACCGGCCGCTACGCCGACGAGGTGACGCTGTTTCGTCTGGCCGCCCAGCTCGAACAGGCGAGGCCTTGGGCGGGCCGGCGGCCGGCGATGGTTTCGGCCCAGCATGCCTGAGTGGCGCAACTGGTCCGGCAGCGTCGTCGCGCGGCCGGCCGAGATCGCATCGCCCAGGACCGAGGCCGAACTGGCGCAGATCGTCCGCCGCGCGCCCAGGCTGCGCGTCGCCGGCTCCGGTCACTCCTTCACGCCCCTGTGCGAGACCGATGGCCTGCTGGTCTCGCTCTCGGAGTTCGAAGGCCGCTTGGAGGTCGCCCCCGACCGCAGGAGCGCTTGGGCGCCGGCCGGCTGGTCGCTGGACAAGCTGACCCGGGCCCTGTGGGACGAGGGACTGTGCCTGCCCAACCAGGGCGACATCAACCGCCAGGCCCTGGCCGGGGCGCTGGCCACCGGCACCCACGGCACCGGCCGCGAGCTGAAATGCCTCTCGGCGATCTCCCGCCGCTTCCGGCTGATGCTGGCCGATGGCAGCGTCGTCACCTGCGGGCCGGACGAGCGCGAGCCGCTCTACCAGGCCCAACGGCTGTCGCTCGGCCTGTTCGGCGTCGCCCTGGCGGTGGAGATCGAGGTCGTCCCCGCCTACCACCTCGAGGAGCGCATCGAGCGCCGGCCGATGGAGGAGGTGCTGGAGAGCTTCGCCGACTGGGGCGGCGAACTGCGGCACGCCGAGTTCTGGGTCTTCCCCTATTCGGACGTGGCCATCGTCAAGTTCCTGCACCCCGCCGAGGACGACAGCGGCTTCAAGGAGCCGGGCCAGGTGGA
>JAQVDF010000098.1 GCA_028698405.1 Phenylobacterium sp.
AAACAGATAGCCTTCATCGCCGAGGCTCTGACGGGTCAGCGCTCGGGCAGCATGAGATACGCCAACGGCACTGACGAGGCAGAGAAGATCGCGTTTCTGCTGAACCAAGGGGCGGTTCGTGGCGACGTAGATCCAGAACTGGCGGCACTTGCGGATCTCTCGCGGAAGGGGGTCCATCCAGGCTATCTCGTCGCGCCCCTCGTTGAGCGCGGTGTGGCATTCCACTACGGCAACATGCCGTCACTACTGCGATCGGAGATCGAGCGGCTCTTCAAGTCCGGCAAGATCCGTTTCCTCGTATGCACGTCGACTTTGATCGAGGGCGTTAATCTCTCTTGCCGGATGATCGTGCTCCGAGGCCCAAGGAAGGGAAGTGGCAAGCACATGCTGGCGCACGACTTCTGGAACCTTGCCGGTCGGGCAGGTCGATGGGGCGACGAGTTCCAAGGCAAGATCGTCTGCATCGATCCTCATAAGAAGGAAGCGTGGCCGCACGGCGTGCCCCAGCGCGCGAGTTACGAGATTAAGCGTGAAACGGACCTCGTTATGGAGGGCTCCGAGGAGTTGCTCGGCTTCCTGAACGGGCGCGCGGGCATGTCAATGGACGAAGTGGGCCGCCGCTCCAAGCTCGAACAGGTCTCGTCTTATCTGATCGCGACATACCTGCGAGCTGGCTCCGTCGCTGATGCCGCATTCGCAAAGAGGCACGATCCGAGCTTTGTCACGGCTTTGGACAACGCGCTCGCCGAGCTGTGCAAGGCCAATCGCCTGCCTCCGACGCTGGTCGCACGGCATCCCGGCGTGAGCGCCATCGCGATGCAATCACTCCTCGAGTTCTTCGAGCGATATCCGGGCGAACCTGAGGATCTCGTACCGGCGGCCACCGAGGATGAGGAGGCGGTGGCCTCTATGATGTTCGTGATGCAGACAATCAATGATCACCTCTATCCGGCCTTCAAGCCGGATGAACTGATTTACGGTCATGCCGTTACCGTTCAGCGCTGGCTCCGCGGCTGGTCACTCGCCCGCATGATAAAAATGCGCATTGAGAATCTTCGAAGGAGCGGGAAGGCTGTCGACATCCCGAAGGTCTGCCGACAGACCATGGAAATGGTCGAGCAGACCGCGCGGTTCGCCGCACCGAAATACATCGCTGCCTACGTGGATGTCCTTAGGGTGCACCTAGACGGCATTGGGCGCGCTGATCTTCTTCGCGATCGCTTCGACATAGGGTTGGCTCTCGAGTTTGGCCTCTCGACCCGGACGCTGCTCTCGTTGATGGAGCTGGGCCTCTCCCGGATGAGTGCCGTCGCGCTCTACGAGGTGATCGCGAGAGACGACCTCGACCAAGACGCTTGCCGCGCCTGGATGCGGACCAACGCCGACGTCTTGGAAAGCGCGGGGATACCCCTCATCATCGTGCGGGAACTGCGCGAGAGATTGCTTGGCGAGTCACCAGAAACTGCTGAACCAGCAGGACGGCCCGCAGGATAACAACAGCATCCCGGCGGTCGGATACTGCCAGCTCCCCGACACCATACCTTCTGTTTGCGCGGGTCTGGCAAAGGTGATTGAGGCGTTATGCAGCCACCAACCTCCCCCTCGAGGCAGGGCTCACCCAGACGGCAGACGCGGCCAAGGAGCATGCTAATTCCTCGACAAGGAGATCGGGATGGGAAGGGCACGAAGAATCACGCTCACTACGCGATCGTTCGATAGGGCCGGAGATGCGACGGCGTTCTTCACAGATATGCTGAACCGATACCGCATCGGTGATCGCGTTAGCGCTGAAGACGCAGCCGATCTGTCCGCGCTCCTCGAGCGCCACGATGAATTTGAAGAAAAGATCGGCACCGGAATCGCGGGCTTTGAGGTCAACACGCCACCTCAAGACGTTCCACAGTTTTCTAAGAGGTGCTTTTGGGTCATCAGAAGCGATGGGACGAAGATTGACTTTTCGATTGGTCATTGCCTCAAACCGAAACCGTACGACTGATCCGCAAGCTCGCTTTGCCTGTGTCTGCTGCAGTGTTCCTCAGCTCAACCTGCAGCCGGCGGCATCCAGGCCAGCTCCGGCGGTGCGGAACTGAGTCACCTCTTACAGATGGGCCTCCCGGATCGCCGCCGTGAGTCAGAGCCGCTGGTTGTATCCGCCGTCTCGGATCCGCATCCTACCTGCCCGGAAGACGACGTTGCCAAGGGCCGCCTTGGAGTCAAACCCAGCCGTCAGCCGATCAGTGTGGCGAGCGCCCTTGCTCTTTCAGCCGCGAGCGCCCCGAAACATTTCAGGAACGCTCGATGCAAAATGACCGCAAAACGCTACAAAACGCGAGTGGTCGCGCTGAGCCAAGCGATTGAAAGATTGGAGCGGGTGAGGGGAATCGAACCCCTGACATTCAGCTTGGGAAGCTGACGTTCTACCTCTGAACTACACCCGCGCCGGCCGCGAGCGGGTCGCGGCGGTCGTCTCAGTTAGCGTTCCGCCCGGGCGGGCGCAAGGCGTCACTGGATGCGCTCGACCTCGAAGCCGCGGGCCTTCATCAGGGCGGGCAGGCCGTCGTCGCCGGCAGGTGGAGGGCGCCGACGTCGACCGGCTGGACGCCGTCGCCTGGCCATCTGGGCGGCCAGGGCCTCGGCCCAGGCCTGGTTCCGGCGCTTCAGGAAGGCGTCGTAGAAGGCGGGGCTCTGCGCGCGCAGTTCTGCGACCGGGCCTGCCCGCCCATCGCCAGCGCCAGGGCGGCGCACGCCCCGCGCTCAGGCGCGCCGGGCGATCAGGTCCACGGCTTGAAGTGCTTTGACAGCTTCAGGCCCTGGCGCTGGTAGTGCGACCCACGGTCGCCGTAGAGCAGCGTCGGCCGCTCGGTCAGCGGCTCGTAGACCAGCCGGGCGACGGTCTGGCCGTCCTCCAGGAGGAAGGGCGTCTCGTGGCTGCGCACCTCCAGCACGGCCCGCGACCCTAGGCCGCGCGCCTCCTCGGTGCCGAAACCGGGGTCGAAGAAGCCGGCGTAGTGGACCCGGAACTCGCCCACCGACGGATCGATGGGGGTCATCTCGGCCGCCTCCATGACCGGGATCTCGATCGGCTCCTTGGAGGCCAGGATGTAGAACTCGCCGGGGTCCAGCAGCAGTTGGCCCCGCTGCGGCGTCAGGGCCTCCCAGAAGTCGCGCGGATCGTGGCCGTCGACCTTGTCGAGGTCGATCACCCCCGCGTGGCGGCGGGCGCGGTAGCCCGCCACGCCGTCCGACAGGTCGACGCCGACGCTGCGGATCGACAGCCTCGGCGGCTCGCCCTGCTTCAGCCGCAGCTGGTTCAGCCGCGTGCCGCTGCGCACCAGCACCGAGAAGGTCTGCGGGGCGATCTCGATGTAGGCGGGGCCTTCGTAGCCCTCGGCCACGTCGTCGAAGGCGATCCCGTTGTCGGTGAGCAGGCGCACGAACACGTCCACCCGGCCGGTGGAGCTCTTCGGATTGGCCCTGGCCGAGACGCCGGGCGGCAGCTTCAGCCGCTCCTGCAGCTCGGCGATGTAGACGCAGCTGCGCTCCAGCACCGCTCCGCGGGTGAGATCGAGCTCGTGCATGGCCACGGCGGCGATGCGTTCGGCGACGGTGCGGCCGCGACCCGGCAGGAAGGAGGCCCGCACCCGCCAGGCCCGCCCCCCGAGCCTGAGGTCCAGGCTCGCCGGCTGCACCTGGTCGGCGTCGAAGGCCGAGGCCGAGGTGACGGCGCCGCGCTCCAGCAGGGCTTCGATGGACTGGGCGGGCAGGATGCCTGCCGGAGGGGTCTGGGTCATGGGCCGGCGATGCTTGCCCCTCAGCCTGAGTCTGGCAAGGCGAGCGTAGGCGGCGCGCAGAAATCCTGGGGCGGCGTTCAGATCGCCAAGCTTGACGGGGGCCCTGCCCCTGCCGTTCTTGCGCCGCACGAAGGAGACGTGCGATGGCCGAAGACCCCAAGGACTGGCAGCTCGAGACGAGGCTGGTGCGCGGCGGCATGGCCCGCACGGCCTACGGCGAGATTTCCGAAGCCCTGTTCCTGACCCAGAGCTTCGCCTACGAGAGCGCCGAGGCCGCGAACGCGCGCTTCGCCGGCGACGAGCCCGGCTTCATCTACCAGCGCTTCGGCAACCCCACGACGCAGATGTTCGAGGACCGGCTGGCGCTGCTGGAAGGCGCCGAGACCTGCCGGGCCACCGCCTCGGGCATGGCCGCCGTTCAGGTGGCGCTGTCCGGCCTGGTGCGGGCGGGCGACCACGTCGTCGCCGGCCGGGCGCTGTTCGGCTCCTGCCGCTGGATCGTCGCCGACTGGCTGCCGAGGTTCGGCGTCGAGACCACCTTCGTCGATCCGACCGACCCCGCGGCCTGGCGCGCGGCGGTGCGGCCCAACACCAAGGCCTTCCTGGTGGAGAGCCCGGCCAACCCGCTGCTGGAGGTCACGCCGATCGCCGAGGTCGCCGAAATCGCCCATGCGGCGGGCGCGAAGCTGGTGGTCGACAACGTGTTCGCCACGCCGATCTACCAGAAGCCGCTGACGCTGGGCGCGGACGTGGTCGTCTATTCGGCCACCAAGCACATCGACGGCCAGGGCCGGGTGCTGGGCGGGGCGATCCTCGGCGGCGCCAAGCTGATCGAGGAGTCCTACAAGGACATCCTGCGCCACACCGGCCCGGCGCTGTCGCCGTTCAACGCCTGGGTGCTGCTGAAGGGGCTGGAGACGCTGGAGCTGCGGGTGACCCGCCAGACCCAGACCGCCGGGCGCCTCGCCGACCAGATCGCCGACCATCCGAAGGCCAAGAAGGTCGTCTACTGCGGCCGGCCGGACCATCCGCAGGCGAACGTCATCGCCGCCCAGATGAGCGGCGGCGGCAACGTCGTGGCCTTCGACCTCGACGACCAGGCGGCCGCCTGGCGGTTCCTGAACGCGCTGGAGATCTGCGACATCTCCAACAACCTGGGCGACGCCAAGTCGATGGCCACCCATCCCTGGACGACCACCAACCGCTCGATGCCGGAGGCGGACAAGCTGGAGATCGGCCTGACTCCCGGCTGGGTGCGGATGAGCGTCGGCCTGGAGTCGGCCGAGGACCTGGCGCGCGACGTCGCCCGAGCGCTCGACGCGGCCTAGCCCCCGGTAAGGGCCGGATCGGCGGCGAGCGCCCGGCGCAAACCCTGCCAGACGACGCGCGCCAGCGCCGCTGCAGTGAGCGCCCAGACGGCCAAGGCGATCCACACCATGGCCTGCGCCACCGAGCGCAGGGGCGAGAACTCCGAGGCCAGCGACAGGCGCAGGCTGGCCAGGGCGTACATGCCGAGGGGGAACACCAGGCTCCACAGCATCGGCGTGTAGCGCAGCGGCTCGCGCCGGACCCCGTGCTTCCACAGCCCGAAGAGGATCAGCAGGGGGATCCACCAGGTGCCCCAGGCCCACATGATCAGCGTCACCCCGTCGATGAACGGGCGCATGGCGACCAGAAAGGGCACGTCGCTGTCGACCAGCAGCAAGGTGGAGCCGGCGTTGGTGCTGATCGCCGCCGCCCCCATCACCACCCACAGCAGCGGCGTGACGTCCTCCGTTCCGACGTCGAAGAAGAACACCCGGTGGGCGAACAGGGTGATGAAGATGCCGTACAGGGCCAGGCCGACGCCCCACAGCATGTGGATGAGGACGAACAGGCCCTCGGCCGGCGCGCCGGGGCGGGAGGCGACGAAGGCGCCCAGGATCACCAGCGACTGGGTGCCGACGATGGCGATCAGCCAGCCGCCGTGCACGACGTTGGCCCCGTGCGCGGTGTTCAGGAAGGTGAGCACCGAAAAGCTGAGGTAGATCAGCACGAACCAGGCGACGAGCGCGAACAGCCAAAGGGCGAGCGCCACCTGGCCGTAGCCGCGCAGATGTGCGCCCAGCCCCAGCACGTCGCTGGCCGCCACCAGGGTGAAGAAGGAGAACACCAGCTTGGGGTCGGTCAGGTCGGCCCACACCCGGCGCGGAAACGCGGCCAGGCGCATCACGGTCAAAGCCAGCAGCCACGGATAGGCCGCCGCCGCCAGGCCGAACAACAGCTCCGACAGCGTCCTCTGTCCCTCCAGGAACAGGGCGTTGGAGATGATGCCGGTGGCCATCACCAGCGCGAAGTATCCGGGGAACAGCTCGCGCACCTGGGAGGCGAACCAGGCGGGGAGCCCTCGGGCAGGCCCGTTGCGCGGCGACGCTACGTCGGAGCTCATGCTGCGCCTCCCCTGTCGCTTGGCGGAGTTTAGCGACAGGGGAGCCGGTGCGACAGGTCAGACCTGCGCGAGCGTCTCCGGCGACACGGTGTAGACCCGGCTGCAGTACTCGCAGGTGACGTGGATCTGGCCGTCCGGCTCGACCATCTCAGCCTGCTCTTCGGGGCCGAACGAGCGCAGCACGGTCAGGATGCGGTCGCGCGAGCAGCGGCAGAAGGCGCGCAGCGGCTTGTCCTCGAACACCCGCACGCCGTCCTCGTGAAACAGCCGCCACAGCAGGGTGTTGGACGGCAGCATGGGGTCGATCAGCTCGTCCTCGCCGATGGTCTCGAACAGCGCCTGGGTGCGCTCCCACGCTTCCTCGGTGGAGCCCCGCGCGACGTCCTCGGCGATGTTCTGGATCAGCACGCCGCCGGCCCGCCAGGTGAGCCCCGTGCCGACGTCGGACTGGCCGACCGCCAGCCGCACGCGGGTGGGCGTCTGCTCCGACTGGGCGAAATACTGCTCGGCGCACAGCGCCAGGGTCTCGCCCTCGATGGCGGTGACGCCCTGGTAGCGGTCCATGGCCGGGCCTTGGTCGACGGTCATGATGAACACCCCGTCGCCCAGCAGGGTGCGGGCGCCGGGCCGGGCGAAGCCGCCGGCCGCCTTGCCGACCTCGTCCGGATCGAACCGGCAGTAGCCGCGCAGGGCCCCGGAGGTGTCGTAGTCGGCGACCACGTAGCGCACCGGGCCCGAGCCCTGGGCCTGGACGATCAGCCGCCCGTCGAACTTCAGGCTCGAGCCCACCAGAGCGGCCAGGGCGCAACACTCGCCCAGGAGGTTGGCGACGGGCTCGGGATAGGCGT
>JAQVDF010000099.1 GCA_028698405.1 Phenylobacterium sp.
CTCGCCCGGCGGGCTGGCTGGCCTGCAGATCATCACCATCCGCGACGAGGTGTTCGACAGCTATCGCCGGCGCATGGACTTCATCCAGCGCTACATCTTCCCTGGAGGCATGCTCCCTTCCGAAGAGCGGCTGAGGAAGGTGACCGGGGCCGCGGGTCTCGCCTGGCACGGAATCGCCCGCTTCGGCCAGCACTACGCCGACACGCTCGCCGAATGGCGTCGGCGTTTCGACGGGGCCTGGGACGAGATCCGGCCGCTCGGTTTCGACGAGCGGTTCCGGCGGCTGTGGCGGTTCTACCTGAGCTATTGCGAGGCGGGCTTCCGCACCGGCCAGACCAATGTCGTGCAGCTGGCGCTCGCCAAGGCCTGATGACCCCCTACCGCCCCGCGGCGGCGCCGATTAAGTAGCTGGCATGACCATTTGCGCCAGCGTGCTCGACGCCATCGGGAACACTCCGCTCATCCGTCTGCGCCACGCCAGCGAAGCGACCGGATGCGAAATCCTCGGCAAGGCCGAGTTCATGAACCCCGGCCAGTCGGTCAAGGACCGGGCCGCGCTCTACATCGTCCGCGACGCCGAGCGGAAGGGGCTCCTGAAGCCCGGCGGGCGGATCGTCGAGGGCACCGCGGGCAACACCGGCATCGGCCTGGCTATGGTCGCCAAGGCGCTCGGCTACAAGTGCACCATCGTAATGCCCAGGACCCAGAGCCAGGAGAAGAAGGACGCGGTCCGGCTCTACGGCGCCGAGCTGATCGAGGTGGACGCGGTCCCCTACTCCAACCCCGACAACTACGTCCGCTACTCGGGGCGTCTGGCCGAGGAGCTGGCCGCGAAGGAGCCGGCCGGCGCGATCTGGGCCAACCAGTTCGACAATGTCGCCAACCGCGAGGCCCACGTCGAGGGCACCGGCCCCGAGATCTGGCGCCAGGCGGGGGGCAAGGTGGACGGCTTCATCAGCGCGGTGGGGTCCGGCGGCACGCTGGCGGGCGTCGCCATGGCCCTGCGCAAGGAGAATCCCGACGTGGTCATCGGCCTTGCCGACCCGCACGGCGCCGCCCTCTACAGCTACTACACCGGCGGCGAGCTGAAGGCCGAAGGCAGCTCGATCAGCGAGGGCATCGGCCAGGGCCGCATCACCGCCAACCTCGAAGGTCTGAAGGTCGACAAGGCCTACCGGATCGACGACGAGGAGATGATGCTGGCCATCTACGACATGGTCGAACACGAGGGGCTGGTGATGGGCGGTTCGACCGGCATCAACGTCGCCGGCGCCATCCGCATGGCCAAGGACCTCGGCCCCGGCCACACCATCGTGACGATCCTCTGCGACCACGGCTCGCGCTACCAGAGCAAGATCTACAACCCGCAGTTCCTGCGCGAGAAATCGCTTCCCCTGCCCTGCTGGCTGTGATGGACGGCCCGCTGATCACGACCGAGGCGCTGGCCGCCCGACTGGGAGATCCGGACCTGCGCGTCGTCGATGCGAGCTGGTTCCTGCCCACCGAGCCGCGCACGGGCCGGCGGGCCTATCTCGAAGCGCACATTCCCGGCGCGGTCTTCTTCGACATCGATGCGATCGCCGACGCCTCGTCCGGCCTGCCGCACATGCTGCCCTCGCCCCAGGCCTTCGCCGAGGCGGCCGGGCGGCTGGGTCTGCCCAGGAGCGCCGAGATCATCGTCTACGACGCGCAGGGCATCTTCTCGGCACCGCGGGTATGGTGGACGCTGAAGGTGATGGGCTACCCACGCGTGCGGGTTCTGGATGGGGGGCTCAAGAAGTGGCTGTCCGAGGGCCGGCCGGTTGAAGCCGGCGAGACGGCGCCCACGCCCGCCAACGTCTGGCCCGGCTTCGATCCCAGGACGCTGCGCGACTTCGAGGCGGTGCGCGAGGCGCTGGCGGAAGGGTCGGCTCAGGTCGTCGACGCCCGCCCGGCCGCCCGCTTCCGCGGCGAGGCGCCCGAGCCGCGGCCCGGACTGCGTGCCGGCCATATGCCCGGCGGCCGCAATCTGCCCTGGTCCGCCATCGTGCGCGAGGACGGCACGCTGAAGACCCCCGACGAGCTGCGTGCGGCCTTCCAGGGCGCCGGCGTCGATCCGGGCCGGCCGGTCATCGCCACCTGCGGTTCGGGGGTCTCTGCGGGTGTGTTGGCGCTGGGCCTGGCGGTCCTCGGCGCCGAGGCCGCCATCTACGACGGGTCCTGGGCGGAATGGGGCGCGCGAGAGGACGCGCCCGTCGCGACCGGCGCGTGAGCGCGGTGTCGATCCGCGAAGCGCGGGCCGACGAGCTCGAGGTCCTGCCCCGGATCGAAGCCTCGGCCGCCGCCCTGTTCCGGGGCTCGGGTCTGCCCATGGAGTTGATCGCCGACGTCACCTCCGCCGAGGCCTGGGCGCCGCGCCAGGCCGCCGGCACGGTCTGGGTGGCCGAGGGCGCGTCGGGGGAGCTCGACGGCTTCCTTGCCGCCGAGGTGGTCAAGGACGAGCTGCACGTCTGGGAGCTCGACGTCCGTCGCGAGGCGCAGGGCCGGGGCCTTGGGCGCCGCCTGATGGCCCATGCGATCGACTGGGCGGGGGCGCACGGGCTGTCGCGGGTGACGCTGACCACCTTCCGCAGCATCGCCTGGAACGCGCCGTTCTACGCCTCGCTCGGCTTCCGGGAGATCGCCGGCGAGGACCTGAGCGTGCGGCTCGCCGAGATCCTGAGCCGGGAGGCGGGCAAGGGTCTCACCGACCGCTGCGCCATGGTGCTGGACCTGGCGGGCGATCCCTGGGCTCACCGCATCGGCGGGGCGTAGAGCAGGCCGGACGGGCTGGCGTTCCACCGGGCGTTCAGGCCCCGCGCCAGCCGCAGGGCCGAGCCCTCGCCGAGGTTGCGTCTGAACAACTCGTCGTAGGCCCCGACCTGGCGGATCGCCTGGAAGGCCCAGTCCTCGCGCAGACCGAGCAGCCCGCCGAGATTTCGCTCCAGGCCGAGCAGCCGCCGGGCCTCCGGCACGGTGGCCAGCCCCTTGGCCTCTTCGACGTCCGTCGAGCGCAGCTCCAGCTCCTCGGCGAGGATCAGGGCGTAGACCGTCCAGCGGACGATATCGGACCATACCGGATCGTCCTGCCGCACCACCGGCCCGAGCGGCTCCTTGGAAATCACGTCCGGCAGAATGACGTGGGCGGTGGGGCTGTTCATCACCGTCCGGGCGGCGGCCAGGGCCGAGAGGTCGGCGCTCATCGCGTCGCACTTCTCCTCCTGGTAGGCCGCGCGCGCCGCCGCGGCGTCGTCGACGACCACGGCCTCGTAGTCGATGGCCCGGGCCCGCATGAAGTCGGCAAGGTTCTGTTCGGCGTCGGTGCCGGTCTGCACGCAGATGCGCGCTCCGTTGAGTTCGTGGACGCTGGCCAGGTTCAGCGCTCGGCGGACCATGAAGCCCTGGGCGTCGAAATAGGTCACTACTGGGAAGTCCACGCCCAGCCCCACGTCGCGCGAATAGGTCCACGAGGTGTTGCGAGACAGCAGATCCACCTGGCCGTTCTTTAGCGCGGTGAAGCGTTCGGCGGCCGAAAGCGGGCGGAAGCGGACCGCGTTCGCATCGCCCAGCGTCGCGGCGGCCACCGCCCTGCAGATGTCCACGTCGAAGCCACGCCAGACGCCCTTCACGTCGCGCACCGAGAAGCCGGCCAGCTCGGGATGGACGCCGCAGCTCAGCCAGCCGCGCCGGCGCACTTCCGCAAGCGTCTTGCTGACCGCCGGCTGGTAGGTGGCGGGCTCCAGCGCCGGTTCGGGCGGCGGCGGAGGCGCAGGCGCTGCGGGCTCGTCCCGCTGCCCGCAGGCAGCCAGCGCCAGGGCGAATGCCGCCACCGCGCAAAGCCGTCGGATCACGCCGCGCTCCTTGATCGAGAAAGCCGGGGAGGCTCTAACTTGCCGGAGCTTCAGTTTCACCCCCGTAGCCGCCGGCCTCAACCCGCATGGACGAAGAAACCCGCCTTATCCGCGCCGGCCTGCACGCGGAGGAGCTCGCCAGAACCGTCGGCCCGCCGATCCAGAAGGGATCGACCGTCTTGCTGCCCAACGCGGCGGCCCTCTACGACGACGACGCCTTCGTCACCTACGGCCGCAAGGGGCTGGCCTCGCATACGGCGCTGACCCATGCGCTGGCGCAGATGGAGGGCGCGGCGGGGGCCTGCCTCTACCCCTCCGGCCTCGCCGCCCTGACGGGGGCGATGCTGGCCGTGCTGGAAGCGGGCGACGAGGTGCTGGTCGCCGATTGCATCTACAATCCGACGCGCCGGTTCTGCGACAAGGTGCTGGCCCGTTACGGCGTCGCGGTTCGCTACTTCGATCCGGAGCAGTCCCCCGAGGCGCTTGTCGGCGAGGCTTCCGACAAGGTCAGGCTGATCGTCCTCGAATCGCCCGGCTCGCTCACCCTCGAGATGCAGGACCTGGCGCGAATCGCCGAGCTCGCGCGCCAACGGGGCATCCTGACGATGGCCGACAACACCTGGGGCGCGGGCTACCTCTTCAAGCCGCTCGAGCACGGGATCGACATCAGCGTCCAGGCTCTGACCAAGTACGTCGGCGGCCACTCGGACGTGTTCATGGGCTCGGCGTGCGCGCGCGACGAGCGGTTGTTCCGCCGGCTCGACGACGGGATCATGCACCTGGGCTGGGCGGTCTCGCCGGAGGACGCCTACCAGATGCTGCGGGGCCTGCGGACCCTGCCGACAAGGCTCGAGCGCCAGGGCGCCAGCGCGCTGAAGGTCGCCGCCTGGCTGCAGGCCCAGGACGAGGTCGCGGAGGTGCTTTTTCCGGCCCTGCCCGGCGCGCGTCACCACCACCTGTGGAAGCGCGACTGGCGCGGCGCCTGCGGTCTGTTCAGCGTCGTTCTGAAGCCGGCTTCCGCCCACGCGGTCGACGCCCTGCTCGATGCCCTCAGCCTGTTCGGACTCGGCTTCTCTTGGGGCGGCTTCGAGAGCCTGGCGATCTCCTGCGATCCGCAGCTGAACAAGCGCCGCCTCCGCAAGGACTACGGCGGCCCCCTGGTGCGCTTTCACATCGGGCTCGAGCATCCCGATGACCTGATCGCCGACCTGCGCATCGGCCTGGACGCCTACCGCATCGCCGCGCGCGCCCCTTAACCACCGCGGTTAAGTATCTTTTGGCCTGCGGCGGGTAAGGCTGCCTCCTCGCTGGAGGGGACCGCACCGACATGAGCGACGCACCGAGCCGGGTGGACGCGCAGGCGCGCGCCTCGGCCCTCGTCTTCGACGCCGGCAAGGCGCGCGCCTTCGCCCGGGCCGTCTGGGACGAACTGGTCGCCGACCGCGTGCTCTACCTCATCGTCGGCCTCTACGCCCTCGCCGCCGTCGCGCTCGGTGTGACGGCCGACGCGACCGACCAGATGAACCTGCTGGTCTATCTGCCGGTGTGGCTGCAGGGCATCGCCTCCGCCCTGATGCTATACCTGCTGCTGGTCGAGGTCCCCCGCGCGATGCGCGCCTCTCCGGCCGCCCCGATGAGCCGCCTCGCAGCCCGGATCGGCGAGCTCGCCACTCCCCGGCTGGCCGCCGGCCTCGTGCTGATGGTCGCCGTCGGCTTTTTCATGGGCGCCTTCACATCGGTGAAGACCCTGCTGCCCCAATTCACCACCTTCGGCTGGGACCGCGCCTTCGCCGAGCTGGACGCCACGGTTTTCGGCGGCGTCGATCCCTGGCGGCTGCTGCACCCGGTGATGGGCAACCTGGCGGTCAGCAAGACCATCGAGTTCTGCTACGCGGGCGTCTGGATGCTGACGATATGCGCCGCACCCGCCTGGGCCACGCTCTCGCCGCGCATGGCCCACCAGCGCCATCGCTTCCTGATCACCTACTTCCTGTGCTGGATCGTGCTCGGCAACGTGCTGGCCGGCGTCTTCTATTCGGCGGGCCCGGCCTTCTACGCCGAGGTCACTGGCGACGGCGCCCGCTATGCCGAGCTGATCGCCTACCACGCCTCGACGCCCCAGGATCCGCGCTCGGCCTACACCATCCAGCAGTGGCTGTGGGACCTCTACAGCCAGGGCCAGATGCAGCTGGGCAGTGGCATCTCCGCCTTCCCGAGCCTGCACGTGGCGATGGCCACTCTGGTAGCCCTCGCCGCCTGCAAGGTGAACCGCTGGGCCGGTATCGCCGGCATCGCCTGGGCGGGGCTGATCTTCGCCAGCTCCATTCACCTCGGCTGGCACTACGCCGTCGACGGCCTGGCTTCGATCCTCGGGGTGCTCGCCATATGGGTCGCCCTGCGGCCGCTGAAGCAAGCCGCCGCCTAGCCCCCTCCGCTCATCCGATAATGGCGCGCCCGGCAGGACTCGAACCTGCAACCGTCCGCTTAGAAGGCGGATGCTCTATCCGGTTGAGCTACGGGCGCCGGCCGGTCAGTGCGTCCAGGGAATCTTGCGCCCGAAGGCGAAATTGTCGGCGTAGGCCTTGATGATCTTCTTGGCGGGCTTGGGGTCGATTAGGCGGAAGGCGATGCCGTGGGCCTGGGCGTAGGCCACGGCCTCCTCCTTGGTCGCGAAGGTCAGGCGAATCTGCCCCTGGGTGTCCGTGGTCTGGGTCCAGCCCATCAGCCGGTCCGGGCGACGCGCGGCCTGCGCCTCGAATTCCAGCACCCAATCCTTGGTGCGCTGCTTGCCGGACTGCATGGCCGACTTCGACGGACGGTAGATGCGCGCGAGCATGTGACCTCAAATCCTTTCCCGTCGGCGCTGGTCGGGGCGGCGTGATTCGAACACGCGACCCTCTGCTCCCAAAGCAGATGCGCTACCAGGCTGCGCTACGCCCCGAAGAGGAGCGCCGACGAGGCGCTCTCTTGCCACGCGCCGGCCCTGGCCGCAACGCGACCTAGCGGAGCCGTCGGTGCATCAGCTTGAAGATGCCCGTGGCGCGGACCAGGTCGCGGCCGCCGACGAAGGCCCGCCCCTCGGCGAAGGCGACCTCCTGGGTGGTGCGGGTGAGCCTGGCCTCGCCGATCACCCACTCCCCCGCACGGGTCATGTGCAGGAAATCCACGGACAGATGGATGGTCACCGCGGGCCG
>JAQVDF010000100.1 GCA_028698405.1 Phenylobacterium sp.
CAACTTCGCGGCGGGAATGAGCGGCGGCATCGCCTACGTCTACGACCCGAAGGGCCGCTTCAAGGACCTGTGCAACATGGCCATGGTCGACCTCGAGAAGGTCGAGCCGGCCGGCCGCGCGGATCCGGCGGACGAGGCCTTCCGGCCGGCCCAGCGTTCGCGCTCGGTCGAGGACAACGGCATGGGCGATCCGCTGCGGTTCGACGCCGAACGGCTGAAGATCCTGATCGAGCGCCACCTGCTCTACACGGGCAGCGCGCGCGCCAAGGCGATCCTCGACAACTGGGACGCCGAGGTCGCGAACTTCGTGAAGGTCATGCCCAAGGACTACCGCCGCGCCCTGCTGGAAATGGCGGCGGAACGGCAGGCGGCCCCGGTCGCGGCCGAATAGACAGACCAGTTTCGGAGCATCACGATGGGAAAGCCCACCGGCTTCCTGGAGGTCGAGCGTCAGGACCGCGGTTACGAGCCGCCTGCCGAGCGCGTGAAGACCTGGAAGGAATTCGTTCACCCGCTGCCGATCGAAACAGTCCGCAAGCAGGCCTCCCGCTGCATGGATTGCGGCGTGCCGTTCTGTCACAACGGCTGTCCGGTCAATAACCAGATCCCGGATTTCAACGACCTGGTCTACCGGGACCACTGGCGCCAGGCGCTGGTGAACCTGCAATCGACCAACAACTTTCCCGAGTTCACCGGGCGGGTGTGCCCGGCGCCCTGCGAGGCGGCGTGCACGCTGAACATCATCGACACCCCGGTGACCATCAAGACGATCGAGTGCCAGATCGTCGACCGCGGCTGGGAGGAAGGCTGGATCACGCCGCAGCCCTCGCCGCGCGGCACCGGCAAGCGTGTGGCGATCGTGGGTTCGGGCCCGGCGGGCCTGGCCTGCGCCCAGCAGCTCGCCCGCGCCGGCCATGCGCCCACCGTGTTCGAGAAGTCGGACCGGGTCGGCGGCCTGCTGCGCTACGGCATCCCCGACTTCAAGATGGAGAAGCACCTCATCGACCGGCGCGTCCGGCAGATGGAGGCCGAGGGGGTGATCTTCCGGACCAACTTCGAGGTCGGCAAGGACGTCACCGTCCAGCGGCTGCTCGACGACTACGACGTGCTGGTGATGGCCGGCGGGTCCGAAAACCCGCGCGACCTGCAGGTCCCCGGCCGCGAACTCGACGGCGTCCACTTCGCGATGGAGTTCCTCACCCAGCAGAACAAGCGGGTGGCCGGCGATCCGGAGCGCGTGGCCGCCCCGAACGGCGCCATCTCGGCCAAGGGCAAGCACGTCGTCGTAATCGGCGGCGGCGACACCGGCTCGGACTGCATCGGCACCTCCAACCGCCACGGCGCGGCCTCGGTGGTGCAGCTCGAGATCATGCCGGAGCCGCCGGCTCGCGAGAACAAGGCGCTGACCTGGCCCGACTGGCCGCTGAAGCTGCGCACCTCCTCGAGCCACGAGGAAGGCTGCGAGCGCGACTTCGCGGTCGGCACCAAGCGGTTCATCGGCGAGAACGGCAAGGTCACGGCCGTCGAGTGCGTCCGCCTCGAGTGGGTCACCGGCGAGGGTGGCCGCATGCGGATGCAGGAGGTCCCGGGCTCGGAGTTCCAGCTCAAGGCCGACCTCGTGCTGTTCGCCATGGGATTCGTCGGCCCGCGGCATGCGGGCTTCGTGGAGCAGGCGGGCGTCGAGCTGGACGAGCGCGGCAACGTCAAGGCCAATGTGGTGGACTACCGCACCTCGACGCCGAACATCTTCAGCTGCGGGGACATGCGCCGCGGCCAGTCGCTGGTCGTCTGGGCGATCCGCGAAGGCCGCCAGTGCGCCCAGGCCGTCGACGCCTACCTGATGGGCGTCAGCCGGCTGCCGCGCTGACGCGACGGTTTCCCGTCTCCCGCGTGGTGGGAGACGGGGCCGCCCAGCCCGCCCGGCTGCGCGCGCCGCGCCGGCGCCTTGTCGGCCATCGCCGCGAGCAGCGGCCCATCGCGGCCGTAGGGGTCGGCGCGCGCCTGCAGGCGCCCCGCTTCCGGCCAGACGGTGAAGTAGGTGATGAACACCGGGACCGGTTCGGGCAGGTCGATCCGGCGCTCTGCGCCGCTCGGCAAGGCGGCGGGCGCGGCGGCGCCGAGCAGCCGCCTCGCCAGCGGCAGCGCCCGCTCCAGCCGCACGCAGCCCGAACTGAAGGTTCGCTGGCGCGCGTCGAACGCCCAGCGGTGCGGCGTGTCGTGCAGGTAGATGCCTAGCCGGTTGGGCAGCATCAGCTTGACCTGGCCCATCATGTTGTCGCCGCCCGGCCTCTGGCGCATGCGCAGCAGCTGCCGGCCCGCGGCCACCTCGGCCCAGTCGACGGTCGCGGGATCGACCGGCCGCGCCTGATCGGACCAGTCGGACAGCACCTCCATGCGCTCGCCTTCCAGCGCCGAGACGCCGCGTCGCAGCACCCGGCGGGCGAAATCGTCGCGCACCAGGTCGACCGGCACGTTCCAGTAGGGATTGAAGACGGCGTAACGGATCACCCCAGCCATCATCGGGGTGGCGTAGCGTGGCTGGCCGACGACCACCTCCATGGTCTCCGCGAGGCGCCCGTCCTCGTAAAGCATCAGTTGCTGGCCGGCGGCGTCGACGACGACGAAGCGGCGGCCGGGATCGGCCGGGATCTGCCGCGCCCGCGCCATGTTGGCGAGCAGCAGCTGTTGGGCCCGCTCGGCATGGCCGTGCGGCGCTTCAAGCCGGCCGGCGCGTAGCTCGGCGAGCGCCCGGCGCAGCTCGGCATAGACCGGATTGCCCTCCATCAGCGTGGCGAGGTGGGCGGAAAGGTCGGGCGCGTCTGCAGCCTCGGCCAGGATCTGGTCGGGCTCGGTGGCCGGCGCCGCCAGCGCCGGGTCGGTGAAGATCATCCGCGCGGGCTCCGGCGCATCGCGCAGGTCGCGGACGTAGCCTGAGAGGGCGGCGGAGATAGCGACTTCGGCCCGGGCGAGGGCGTCCGGCTCGCGGGCCGTGGCGGCTGCCAGCGCGCGCGACAGCGCCCCGGGGTCGTGGCGTCCGGGATCGAGGCCGTCGAGTTCGGCGCGCCGCAGCAGCTCGACCACGGTGTGGGCCTCGGGGCGAAGCGCCTTGCCCTGCAGCCAGAGCGGTCGCCAGTCGCGGGCCTCGTAGAAGGCGGCGATTCCGCTCCCGTCCAGGCCGGACCGCTGCAGTTCGGCCCGCACGGCTCGCGCCAGCGGACCGGCCGGCGCCGGCGCCCGCGCATGAGCGGACGCCGGTCCAGGGGCCGGCTCGGCGGCCGGCGCTGCGAATGCGGCCGCAAGCAGCGCGACGGCGGCCACCCGGCCGATCCGCCGCGCCGAAGAGTCCTCCGCCGGCCTCAGAGGGGCCGGCTCCACGATCAGCCGCGTTCGCCGGCGTACTGCATGTCGCTGCCGGCGGCGGTGTCCTCGGCCGCGTCGGTGGCGCTCATCGCACCAGGGTTGGCGGCGCCGGCGTCACCGGCCGCACCCGGCTGGTTCTGCATGGCGTCGGGCTGCTGCTGGCTCTGCATCGCGTCGGACTGAGCAGGGGCCTGGCCCTGCGTGGTCTGTGCGATGGCGACGCCTCCGAGCACCAGGGCGCCGGCGGCGCCCGCGATCAGGATCTTGTTCATAAGGGTTCTCCCGTGACGTGGTCTTACCCACGGGCTTGTGAACAACCGGCGGGAACCCGTCGTTCCCCGCCGCCACCCAGATATCGCGACCTGACGCGGCCATGAATTCAGCTGATTATCAATTGTAATACTCCTCGCCGGCGACTCAGACGCGCGTCATCTCACACAATGCTGCTATGCAAAAAGTATAGCCAAGCTAAGGGAACTGTGGCCTCGCGGCAGGTGTTAGCACGGCGGTCGGAACGCGAGGGGCCGTCATGCACCAGACCGCATACGCCCGCCAGCCGGACGGGCGCTTCGGGCCGAGCCCGCCCAACGGCGGGCGCTAGGCATGTCCCCCACAGTAGAGCGTACCTGCGACATCCATCTGCTGATGACGACGGATGCGGTGGGCGGGGTGTGGACCTATGCCCTGGATCTCGCCCGCGGCCTCGCGCCCATGGGCGTGCGCACCACACTCGTCTGCCTCGGCCCGTCGCCCCGGTCCGACCAGCGGCTGGAAGCCGAGTCCGTGCCGAACCTCGAGCTGATCGAGACCGGGCTCGCCCTCGACTGGACGGCGGGAGAGCTGGCCGACATCCGCGAGGCGGGCGCGGTGGTGCGGGGTCTGGCTCGGGGCCTCGGCGCCGACCTCGTCCACCTGAACAGCCCCGCGCTGGCCTACGACGGCGGGTTCGACGCGCCGGTGATCGGCGCCTGCCATTCTTGCCTCGCCACCTGGTGGAGCGAGGTGCGCGACGGACCCATGCCGCAGCACCTTCGTTGGCGCAGCGCGGCCCACTGGCAGGGGCTGATCAACTGCGGCCTGACGGTGGCCCCGACCGCCGCCTTCGCCGAGGCGACCGCCAGGGCCTACGAGGTGCCGCGGCCGTTCGTGGTGCACAACGGCCGGCTCGCGCCCGCCCACGTTCATGCTCCGCGCGAGCGCTTCGCCTTCACCGCCGGCCGGCTGTGGGACGACGGCAAGAACATCGCCCTCCTGGACGCCGCCGCCGCGCGGCTGGACGCCCCGCTCTACGCCGCCGGCCCCCTGGGGAGCCCGACGGGAGAGCGGCGCAGCCTCGAGGCCATCCGCCCGCTAGGACGGCTGCCGGCCGAGGAGGTGGGCCGCTGGCTGGGCCGGGCCGGGGTGTTCGTCTCGGCCGCCGTCTACGAGCCGTTCGGCTTGACGGTGCTGGAGGGGGCCAACGCCGGCTGCCCGCTGGTGCTGAGCGACATCCCGACCTTCCGCGAGCTCTGGGACGATGCGGCCGTGTTCGTGGAGCCCGACGACGTCGAGGAGATGGCGGCGGCGATCCGGCGGCTGCTGGACGATCGCGAGACGGCCGCGAGCCTAGCCGCCGCCGCGCGGGCGCGCGCCGCCCGCTACTCCGTCCAGGCCATGGCCGAAGGGATGAGCAGCCTCTACCGGCTCGCCGCGCCGCAGCTGTTCGATCCGGCGAAGGTGGCGGCGGCGTAGGAGCGCCTCACACCTCGACGACGACGTACTCCCGCTCGGTCTCGCGGGCCAGCAGGGGGCGGGCCACGTTGAACACCGGTACGCCGCGCGCCGTCCGACCGCGGGGCGAGCCGCGGTGGGCATGGCCGTGGAAGACGGCGCGCACGCCGTCGAAGCGGTCGACCGTCTCGCCGAGCCGGGCCGAGCCCAGGAAGGCGAAGATCTCTGGCGGCTCGCCGACCAGGGTCTCGGCGACCGGCGAATAGTGCAGCACCACCACCGTGCGCTCAGTGCGCAACATGCGTAGCGAGGATTCCAGCTTCAGGTTCTCCTCGACCGAGGCCTGCACGAAGGCCTTGATCTCCGCCTCGCCGAACGGGCTCAGCATGTGCCGCCCGAAGCCGCCGATGAAGCCCTTGGCGCCGGCGAACCCGACGCCGCCGATCTCGTAGGCCTGGCCGTCGAGGATTTGCAGGCCGGCCTGGTGCAGGATCTTGGCGACCTCGTCGGGCTGTCCGCACTCGAAATCGTGGTTGCCCAGCACGCCGACGGCCGGAATGGTGCAGGCCATCAGGTCCTCGGCCAGGTTCTCGGCCTCGCGGGTCTTGCCGAAGTTGGTCAGGTCGCCGCACAGCGCCAGCACGTCGGCCTCGGCCGAGATGCGGGCGAACAGCTCGCGGTAGGAATGGGTATGGTCCTCGCCCATATGCAGGTCGCCGACCGTGGCGACGCGCAGAGGCCCGTCGGCGGCCGCCTCAGGTGATGGGGTCATGCCGTTCCTCGAGTCCCTTGCCGACCACGTCGGCGAACCCCCACTCGGTGATGTCGGTGACGTAGTCGCGGGGCGAAAACAGCCGGCCGCGGCAGACACGCACGCGGGCCGGCGGCAGGGTGACCTGCGCCGCCAGCCGGTCGGTCAGCTCCTTCATCACCGAGGCCGGGATGACGTTGCGCTCGGTCGGATAGACGAAGCGGAAATTGAGAAGGTGGATCAGCAGCACCTCCCAATAGGGCTCGGCGTAGCGGAGCAGCCGGTCCCAGTCGATCGCGTCATGCTTCTTGAGAATCACGTGGGCGATGTCGGCGCCGTCGTAGCGGTAGCGGTCCTGGATGAAGACCTTCGACCAGATCAGCTCGGTCGGAGAGGTGATCTTGCACTCGACGCCGTAGACGGTGACGGTGTCGTTGGAGTGGAACCAGTCGTCGGTGATCGGCAGGGTGCCGTTCGACATGTTGAAGATCACGTCGAAGAAGTGCTCGCCCTGCCAGACCTTGGCGATCCAGCGCTCGTCCTCGACGTCGGTCCGGTAGCCGCGCTCCTGGAAGAAAGCCAGGATCTTCGGGTAGTCGCCGGCCTTGCAGAAGATGTCGAGGTCCTTGGTCGGCCGGTGGATGCCCGTGTAGGCGGTGACCGCATAGGTGCCCGACAGCAGGAAAGGCAGTCCGCTCTCGGCCAGAAGGTTCAGGCTTTCGGCGAAGAAGGCCTCCGACTCCGGGGGTGGCGCGAAGTCGGCGGGGCTGGTCTGAAGCATCGTCAAATTGCGGTCCTTGCGGCCGTGATCGGCCGTCAGACCTGAACGGCGCCCCTGCGGCCGGGTTCCTGACGCGGACGGGGCTCAGCCCAGCGGCGCGGCAGCTTCGCGCGGGGCGTCGGACGGTGCGGCTGGGCCGGTCGCCGGCCTGGGCGCGCGCAGAGGCTGGTAGCCGCACAAATCGGCCAGCGCCTCGGGGTCGGGCAGGGTGGCGACGCCGGAGCGCAGCTCCAGCATCCCGTCGCGGCGCAGCTGCTGCACCGTCCGGTTCACGTGCACGATGGACAGACCCAGGGCGTCGGCCAGGGTTTCCTGGGTCAGCGGCATCGGCAGATGCTGGTCGTCGGCGAGACCGACGCGGGCCAACCGCTCGCGCAACTCCAGCAGCAGGTGCGCCGTGCGCTCGTAGGCGCTGAGCTTGCCGAGGCGGACGAGATCGGAAGAGC
>JAQVDF010000101.1 GCA_028698405.1 Phenylobacterium sp.
CTGCAGGCGCTGATCGGCGGCGACGGCGGCGCGATGGACGCCGAGGAGGACGAGGAAGACTTCGGCTTCGTCCCCGTGCAGATGGTCGTCGAAGAGGTTCCCGAGGAGAGCGCCGACCCCGGCGCCGCGCCCGCGGCGTCGGACGTCGGCGAAGGGGAACGGGCCTGGCGGATCGAATTCCAGCCCAACCCCGAAATGTACACCAAGGCCAACGAGGCCGGCCTGGTGCTGCGCGAGCTGGCGCGCCTGGGCCGCATCGAGGTCGAGATCGACGGCGCCGAGGTGCCGCCCCTCGATCAGCTGATGGCCGAGCACGCCTACCTGCGCTGGAACATCCGCCTGGTCACCGACAAGGACGTGGCGGCGATCCGCGAGGTGTTCGAATTCGTCGAGGACGACTGCATCCTCACGATCGTCGAGGAAACGCCCGCCGCGGCCCCCGCGGCCGCCTTCGAAGACGAGCCGCCCGCCGTCGTGCCGCCGGCCGACGAGTTCGATCCGGCCGCCCTGCTGGCCCGGCTGACCGGCGAAGTCGGCGGAGGAGAGGCCGCGCCCGAAGCCGCCGAAGCCGCGCCGGAATCGGCTCCTGAACCAGCGCCTGCGCCGACCGCCGAGGCCGCCCCACAGCCGGCGGCCCCCGCCGCCGAGCCGCAGGAGATGGGTGTCGCCGGCCTGATCGCGCTGGCCCAGAAGGCCACCGCCGAGGTCGAACAGGCCCCTGCGCCGGCCGCGCCGGCGGCAGCGCCCAAGGCCGCGGCGAGCGGCGGCTCCTCCGCGCCCGCGCCGCAGGCGACCATCCGCGTCGACCTCGACCGGGTGGACCGGCTGATCAACGCGGTCGGCGAACTGGTCATCCAGCAGGCGATGCTGTCGCAGCGGGTGATCGAGAGCGGCCTCGCCCGCTCGTCCGCCGTGGCGCTGGGCCTCGAGGACCTCGAGTTGCTGACCCGGGAGATCCAGGACAGCGTCATGGCCATCCGCGCCCAGCCGGTGAAGTCCGTCTTCCAGCGGATGCCGCGCCTGGTGCGCGAAGCCGCCGACGCCACCGGCAAGAAGGTCCGGCTGGTCATGGAGGGCGAGAACACCGAGGTCGACAAGACCGTCATCGAGCGGCTCAGCGATCCGATCACCCACATGCTGCGCAACGCCATCGACCACGGCCTGGAGGGCCCGGCCGAGCGGGAGATGGAAGGCAAGCCGCCGGAAGGCACGGTGCGGCTGGCCGCCCTCCACCGCGGCGGACGGATCGTCATCGAGGTCTCCGACGACGGCCGCGGCATCAACCGCGAGCGGGTCCGCAAGATCGCCGTCTCCAAGGGCCTGATCGCCGAGGACGCGGTGCTGTCCGACGAGGAGACCGACAACCTGATCTTCCTGCCGGGCTTCTCGACGGCCGAGACCATCTCGGACCTGTCGGGCCGGGGCGTGGGCATGGACGTGGTCAAGCGCTCGGTGGTGGCTCTGGGCGGTCGCATCTCGATCAGCTCCGAGCCGGGCAAGGGCAGCAAGTTCACCATGAGCCTGCCGCTGACCCTCGCGGTGCTGGACGGCATGGTGGTGACCTCCGCCGAGCAGACCCTGGTCGCGCCGCTGTCGAACATCGTCGAGAGCCTGACGCCGAAGGCCGACGAGGTGCACTTCCTGGGCGGCGGGCAGGATGCGGTGATCCGCATCCGCGACACCTTCGTGCCGTTGATCGACGTCGGCCGGGCCCTCGGCTTCCGGGACACCCCGCTCAACGCCGCCGACTCCGTGGCCATCCTGGTGGAGAGCGAAGGCGGCGGCAAAGCGGCCCTGCTGGTCGATGCGATCCAGGGCCAGCGCCAGGTCGTCATCAAGTCGCTGGAGGCCAACTACCAGCACGTCGACGGGGTCGCGGCGGCGACCATCCTGGGCGACGGCCGCGTGGCGCTGATCCTCGACGTGGACGCGCTTGTCTCAACTTCGCGCCGCAAGGCGGCGGCGCCCCGTGAAAAACGAATGGCGGTTTGAACATGACCGAGACCCAGACGCTTCAAGGAACCGGCCAGAGGCGCGAACTGATCTCGTTCCGCATCGGCGAGCAGGAGTACTGCGTCGACATCATGTCGGTGCGTGAGATCCGGGGCTGGACCCCGGCCACGCCGCTGCCCCGCACCCCCTCTTACGTAAAAGGCGTGATCAACCTGCGCGGCGCGGTGCTGCCGATCATCGACCTGGGCGCGCGCCTGGGCCTGGAGACCTCGGCCCCCACCGCCCGGCACGTGATCATGGTGGTGAAGATCGGCGACCGCACGCTCGGCCTGCTGGTCGATGCGGTCAGCGACATCATCAACCTGACCGAGGACATGGTGCAGCCGACCCCGGACGTCGCCTGCGACCAGGTGAAGACCTTCGTGAAGGGGCTGTTCGCCCTGGACGGCCGGATGGTCAGCCTCATCGCCCTGGACCGCGTGCTGCCGGAGACCGAAGCCGAGGCGGCATGACGAGAAGTTCCGGCCCCAACGAGCAGGCGGCAGGCCCCGGCATCGTCGAGGGCGAATTTCTGCTGACCGCCAGCGACTTCAAGACGATCGCCCAGATCGTCCACGCCCACGCCGGCATCTACCTGCCGGAGGGCAAGGCCGCGCTCGTCTACTCGCGGCTGGCCAAGCGGCTGCGCTCGCTCGGGCTGCGGAACTTCCGGGAATACTGCAAGCTGGTGCAGACCGCCGAACGGGTCGACGAGCGCCAGGCGATGACCGCCGCGCTGACCACCAACGTCACCCGTTTCATGCGCGAGCCGCACCACTTCGAGCACCTGGAGCAGGAGGTGATGCCGCACCTGGCGCGCCGGGCCCGCGCCGGCGGGCGCGTGAGGCTGTGGTCGGCGGCCTGCTCCAACGGCCAGGAGCCCTACTCCATCGCCATCACCGTGCTGTCGGCGATGCCCGAGGCCTGCGACCTCGACGTGAAGATCCTGGCCACCGACATCGACCCGAACATGATCGCCGAGGGCAAGGCGGGCATCTACAACGACGACGCCCTCTCGGCCCTGCCCCTGCACCACCGCCGCCGCTGGTTCGAGAAGACCGCCGAGGGCTGGTCGGTGGCGGCCGAGCTGCGCCAGCTGGTGGCCTTCCGCGAGCTGAACCTGGTCGGTCCCTGGCCGATGAAGGGCCGCTTCGACGTGATCTTCTGCCGCAACGTCGTGATCTACTTCGACGACGAAACCCAGGAGAGGATCTGGGAGCGCTTCGTGCCGGCGCTGAACCCCGGCGGGGTGCTTTACATCGGCCACTCCGAACGGGTCACCGGCCCGGCCGTCGCCCAGCTGGAGACCTGTGGCCTGACCGCCTACCAGTTGAGGGCCGCCGCATGACCGTCCGCGTCCTGGTCGTCGACGACTCCGCCACCATGCGGAGCCTGATCGCCGCCTCGCTCCGCACCGACCCGGAGATCGAGGTGCTGGGCTTCGCCAACGACCCCATCGAGGCCCGCGAAGCCATCAAGCGGCTGAACCCCGACGTCATCACCCTGGACGTCGAGATGCCGCACATGAACGGGCTCGATTTCCTCGAGAAGATCATGCGCCTGCGGCCGATGCCGGTGGTGATGGTCTCGACCCTGACCCAGGCGGGCGCCGAGGCGACCATCTCGGCCCTGCAGCTCGGCGCCGTGGACTGCATCGGCAAGCCGGCCGGCGGCGTCTCGGCGGCCGAGGCCTTCGTCGATCTGCCCGAAAAGGTGAAGGCCGCCGCCCGCTCGCAGGTGCGCCCCTACGCCGGCCCGATCGCCGCGCCCGAACCGCCGCCCAAGCCGGAGTACGTGCCCGAAGACGTGGTGGTGGCGATCGGCTCGTCCACCGGCGGCGTCGAGGCGCTGATGACCCTGCTCTCGGCCTTCCCGGCCAACTGCCCGCCGACGGTGATCACCCAGCACATGCCGGCCGCCTTCACCAAGAGCTTCGCCGACCGGCTGAACCGGGTGTGCGCGGCCAACGTCGCCGAGGCCCACGACGGCGCCCGGCGGAAGCCCGGCTACGTCTGGCGGGCGCCCGGCGGCTCCCACCAGCTCGAGGTCGTGCACCACAGCGCGCCGAGTTGCCGGCTCGTCGCCTCCGAGCCGGCCAACGGCCACCGCCCGTCGGTGGACGTGCTGTTCCACTCGGTGGCGCGGCTGAAGCGCGCCGCAGTCGGCGTCATCCTGACCGGCATGGGGAAGGACGGCGCCGAGGGCCTGCTGGCCATGCGTCGCGAAGGCGCGCATACCCTGGGCCAGGACGAGGCCAGCTGCGTCGTCTACGGCATGCCCCGGGCCGCGTATGAACGCGGGGCCGTCGAGAAGGAGCTGCCGCTCCACCGAATTAGCAACGCGATCCTGAACCTGTGCGCGGCCCGTGAGCCGCAACGGAGCGCCTGATGCCCGCCGCCTCTTCCATCAAGACGCTCATCGTCGACGACCAGCAGACGATGCGTAGTCTGATCCGCACCAGCCTGCATGCGCTCGGGATCACCAACACCAAGGAAGTCGGTGACGGCGAGGACGCCCTGCGCGTCCTGCTGACCACGCCGATGACCCTGGTCATCACCGACTTCAACATGCCCAAGCTGGATGGCCTGGCGCTGCTGCGCGCGATCCGCGCCCACCCGCCGACCGCCAAGACGGCGGTGATCATGCTGACCGGCCGCGCCGACCGCGAGCTGGTCCAGCGCGCCGTACAGTTCGGCGTCAACAACTACCTGGTGAAGCCCTTCACGACGCAGACTCTGAAGGAAAAGATCGAAGCGGTGTTCGGCGCCCTGACATGACGCAGACCGCCCTTTCATCGAGGCCTCAGCGGCGCCTGAACGTGATCCAGGGCGAGTACCTGGTATCCAACGACCCCGACGTCTTCCTGACGACGGTGCTGGGCAGCTGCGTGGCCGTCTGCCTGCGCGACCCCGAACGCGGCGTCGGCGGCATGAACCACTTTCTGCTGCCCGAGGGTCAGGTCGCCTCCAGCGACGACGCCCGCCGCTACGGCGTGCACGCCATGGAGCTGCTGATCAACGCCCTGCTGCACCAGGGCGCCCAGCGCAATCGGCTTGAAGCCAAGCTGTTCGGCGGCGCCCGGATGTTCAACGGGCTATCCGACGTGGGCGCGGCCAACGCCGCCTTCGCCGAGCGCTTCCTGCGCGACGAAGGCATACCGATCGTCAGCTCCAGCCTGGGCGGCGTCGGCGCCCGCCGGCTGAAGTACTGGCCGGTCAGCGGCCGGGCCCAGCAGAAGATCGTGGAAGACAAGGCCGAGCTGACTCAGCTCAATCTCAAAGCCGCGCCCGTCCCGGTGGTGGCCGAAGGCGATCTGGAGCTGTTCTGATGGGACTGGCGGCGACGGCGGACATCTTTGCGGCCCTGGCTCTGGAACTGGAGCGGGCCGGTCAGCTCTGCGACCAGCTTGAGGCCGTGATGGCCAAGCTGGTCGAGGCCAGCGGGACCACTGCTCCGCACGACGCCATGCGCGACGCCCAGGCGGTGGACGCGCTGGGCCAGCACCTGCGCGGCCTGGCCAGGTTCTCGGAGACGCTTGCGCTACAGCCCGGCGGCCCGGCCGGCTACGACGTCGGGCCCGCCCTGCAGACCATCACCCTCGCCGCCCTCGCCGCGCGTCTCGCGGTCGAGACTGGGCAGGCGAGCGGCGCCCACGGCCCCGGTCACGAGGAGGGAGAGCTGCAGCTCTTCTGAGCCCATGAGCACATTCGGCCTGCCGCCAGAGATGCGCATCAACCTCGAGCGCACCCGGCTGCTATTGTGCGACGACAACGAACAGGCGCTGTCGGTCGAAAGCGCCATGTTCCGCGGCTTCGGCATGCACCGGCAGTACAAGGCCAGCAGCGCCAAGGAAGCGATGGACATCATCAAGTCCCGCGAGGTCGACCTTATCGTCATGGACTGCGGCATGCCGGACATGGACGGCTACGACTTCGTCAAATGGCTCCGCACCCAGGGCCCCGGTGACGCCGCCTACATCCCCGCCATCCTGATGACCGGCCACGCGGCCCGCAGCCTGGTGGAAAAGAGCCGCGACTGCGGCGCCAACTTCGTGATCTCCAAGCCGTTCACGCCGCAGGTGCTGCTGCAGCGGGTTTACTGGGTGGCCAAGGACGAGCGCCAGTTCGTCCGCACGGCCGGCTACGTCGGACCCGACCGGCGGGTGCGCAACCTCGGACCCCCGCCCGGCATGCGCGGGCGCCGTTCCACCGACCTGTCCCTCAAGGTGGGGGCCGCCAAGGACCCCAACATGGAACAGTTCGAAATCGACTCGATGTTCAAGCCGCAGAAAGTAATTTTATGAGCGACCCCAACCTGTTCAAGGTCACCTCGCGGCTCTCGGAGCAGGTCGACAGGCCCGGCGGCATGACGGCCCAGATCGCCATGCAGCGCGTCAACCACGAGATGAGCGCCGAGGAGCACCGTTCGCGTGAGGCGGTGGGCGAGAGCCTGACCCTTCTGGAGACTCTCTGCCGCGAGCAGACCGGCGGCATGGACGCGGTGTACGACGCCGCCACCGCGGTGATCGATGTCGCCGGCCTGTTCGACGAGCGGGTGCTCTGCGACGCCGCCTACAGCCTGTGCGAACTCACCGACCGGCTGCGCACCCAGGACAAGGTCGACTGGTCGGCCGTCGCCGTGCACGTCGAGGCCCTGCGCCTGATCTACAGCGTCGACCCCCGCAACGCCGCCCAGTTCCGCCCCGTCGTCGACGGCCTGTGGAAGGTCACCGACAAGTACAAGGAGCCGTCCGAGGAAGCCCCGGCGGCGGAGTAGGTCCAGCTCTTGCGAGAGCCCTCTCCACTTGGGGGAGAGGGTGGCGCCCGAAGGGCGTCGGGAGAGGGGTCTCTCCGAAATGACCGCTTGTGGATCCACGACCGGATAGGCCTGCGCGCCCCCTCCTCCGACCCGATCCGCGGCCCACCTCCTCCCACAAGGGGAGGAGCATCCCTGCGCCTGAAAAAGAAAAGGGCGCGGGGGTCGGACCCCGCGCCCTCGTCCCGTCTCCAGGGGCCCCAGCCT
>JAQVDF010000102.1 GCA_028698405.1 Phenylobacterium sp.
GCGAGTCCGAGGCCCAGGGTGACGGCGCCCGCGCGGACGATCCGCGGCAGCTCGGGCGAGACCGACAGCCCCTTCCAGGCCAGCCAGCCGGCCGGCAGCAGCAGCGCCAGGACCAGCAGCAGCAGGCAGAAGCCGCTGGCCGCCCAGGCCGCAGGGCCGCGCAGCGGCACCTCGGTCAGCGTGCGCCAGCGGGCGCTGGCCGCGGCGTAGCCCTGCTCGCGCCGGCCGAGCCGTTCGATCCACAACAGCACCGCCGCGGCGCCCAGCAGGATCAGCGAGATCCGCGCCGCCGAGCCGGGCGCGCCGTAGACCGCCCAGGCCCGCACGACCCCGGTGGTCAGGGTCTGCACGCCGAGGAAGTTGACCGCCCCGTAGTCGGCCAGGGTCTCCATGACCGCCAGCGCCGCCCCGGCCGCGAGGGCAGGCCTGGCGAGCGGCAGGGCCACCCGGCGGAAGGCGTCCCAGGGCGTCGAGCCCAGACTGCGCGCCGCCTCCAGCGCGCAGACCGACTGGCTGACGAAGGCCGCCCGGGCGGTGAGGTAGACGTACGGATAGAAGGCGCAGGAGAGCACGGCCGCCGCACCCGGCAGGCTACGCACCTCGAACGGCCAGGCGTCGATCCCCGCTGTCCTCAGCGCCGTGCGCACGGGGCCGGCGACATCCAGCAGGTCGGCGTAGGCGTAGGCCAGCGCGTAGGCGGGTGCGGCCAGCGGCAGGGCCAGGGCCCAGGCGAACAGGTCGCGTCCCGGGAAGCGGTGCATCACCACCAGCCAGGCGGCCGACGCACCCAGCGTGCAGGCGCCGAGCGCCACCAGGGTCGCCAGCACGCTGGTGTCGCGGGCGTAGCGCAGGATCACCTCCACGGGGATCGCCGCGCTGGCTGGCCGGGTCAGCGCCAGCCCGACCACGGCGATCAACGGCGCGAGCGCCAGCGCGGCGGCCGCGAGGGCGCCGATCCGCAGCGGAGAGAAGGCGGCGGGTGAGGGGGCCCTGATCGTTCCGGCCGCAGTCACGGCCCAGTCGTCCTCACCGCCAACCCGCCCGGTCGAAGATGGCCTGGGCCTCGGCCTGGCGACGGCCGTAGACCACGACCGGCATCGGGTCGGCCTTGAAATCGGCGAAGGCGGCGACCTCGGTCGGGATCTCGACGCCGGCGGCCACGGGGAACTCGTTGTTCGCCCCGGCGAATATGGTCTGGGCCTGCGGCGTGGCCAGGAAGCGCACGAATTGCTCGGCCTGGGGCCGGTTGGGCGCGTGCCGGGCGATGCCGGCGCCGGAGATGTTCACGTGCGCGCCCTGGCCCTCCAGGTCCGGGAAGCTGAGGGTGACCGCCTGGGCCAGCTTCCGGTCGGCTTCGGCCTCCGAGCGGGCGATGCGCAGGTAGTAGTAGCTGTTGGTCAGCGCCACCTGGCAGGCGCCGGCGCCGATGGCGCGGATCTGGTCGATGTCGCCCCCCTGCGGCGGGCGGGCCATGTTGGCGACCACGCCGCGGGCCCAGGCCTCGGCCTTCTGCGGGCCCCATCGCTCGATCAGAGCGGCCATCAGGGACAGGTTGTAGACGTTGTCCGACGAGCGGACGCAGACCTGCCCCTTGAACCTGGGCGAGGCCAGCGCCTCGTAGGTCGCGACCTCCTCGGGCTTCACCTTGGCCTTGTCGTAGGCGATCACCCGTGCGCGGCGGGAGAAGCCGAACCACTGCCCCTCGGGATCGCGCAATTGGGCGGGGATCGCCTGTTCGAGCTCGGGGATGCTCGCCTCGGCGAGCAGGCCCGCCTCCTCGGCCCGCCAGAGGGCGCCGGCGTCGGCCATGATCACCACGTCGGCCGGCGAGGCTTCGCCCTCGGCCTTCATCCGCTCGATGAGCTGGTCGGGGGCCATCTCCAGCCGATTGACCTTGATCCCGGTCGCCCGGGTGAAGGCGTCATACAGCTGGAGGTCGGCGTCGTAGTGCCGGGCCGTGTAGAGATTGACGACGCCCTTGGCGGGGTCGGGAACGGCGGGCGTTTCGCCGCCGGCCTCGGTCTGGCCGCCCGGCTGGCCGCAAGCGGCCAGGGCGAGAACGGCGGCGAAGGCGGCGATCAGGCGGGTCATGGCAACGGCCTCGTACGAACTATGGCCGAGTTCGTCGCACAGTTGCGAACCGCTCGCAACGTCAGCCCTGCAGAGTCAGCCTCGAGTGGCGTGGTTCCGGCACCATGAAGATCAGCACCAGGAGGCCCGCGGCGAGGAAGGCCATCGAGGTTCCGAACAGCACAGTGTAGCCCAGCGTGGCCGCCAGCAGGCCGCCGAGCAGCGGGCCGGCCGAGGCCATGATGCCTTCCGCCGTCGACGAGAAGGCGACCCGCATCGGCAGTTCGTCCCGCGAGCCGAACTCCAGGATCATGGTGCCGGCGCTCATCATGTAGCCGGACTGGCTGGCGCCCAGGCCGAAGAAGGCCAGGAAGATCGGGATGGCGACGCCGACGCCGGTGAAGGCCGACACCGCTTCGACTTCGATCAGCAGAAGGGTCGCGCCGATCCACAGGCCCACCGACAGCAGCATGATGCGGCGGAACCCGGTCTTGTCGCCGATGTAGCCCCACAGCAGGTTCGAGAGCGTGTCGGCGCCCAGGTAGGCCAGGGTCAGGGCGCCGAGGTTGGCCCCCGTCAGCTCGATCGAGGTGGATACGAACAGGATGTAGAACGGAACCGCCATCCGGCCGGACACGGTCAGCATCTGCACGATCATGAACCACATGAAGCCGCGGTCGGACTTGATCAGATGGGGGAAGTCCTTGAGCCGCTCGCGGAACCGGGCCTTCGGGCGCACGGTCGGAGGCTCCGGCTCGACCATCAGGTACTGCAGCGCCGTCAGCCCGAGGCTGGTCAGCACGAAAGCGAACAGGAAGGTCGTCGAGTAGCCGTTGCCGAACAGGTTGGCGTCGATGAAGTAGCGGCCGGCGACCCAGGCCAGGGCCGCGGCGATCACCCCGCCGGTGGCGTTGCGCCACGCCTGCAGCCGGCCCCGCCGGCTGATCGGGATCACCTTGGACATCAGGATCGAGAACACGACCCGCTGGGTGCCCATGAACAGGCCGAACATGAACATGAAGAACAGCAGGGCGACGACCAGCGGCTGACCCGAGAGCAGCCAGCCGGCGATGGCCATGCCCAGCACCTGCAGGCGCGCCAGGCCGCCCATCCACATGGCCGCGCCCATGACCTTGGTCTTGTGCTCGATCTGGGTGGCGCCGAAGATCGGCGAAATGATGCCGCCGGCCTGCTGCAGCGCCAGGCCCAGGCCCACGATGGTGTTCGAGCCGGACAGGGCGAACAGATAGGCCGGCAGGAAGGTGGGGGCGTTGACCAGGCGAAAGCCCGTCATTCCCAGCATGCCGTGCAGATAGTGCCCGATGTAGTTGCGCTTGAGGTTGTCCCAAACGAACTTTTCGTACGCCGCCTCGCGCTCTGCGAGGACGGGATCAACTGGCGCGGCGTCGGGCCGCGCGTCCACACGCTCGAGGTTTGCCAACGACTCTGTCGCGCGCGCCGCCCGTAATGCCCGGCGCGGGCGACTCCCTAATGAAGCTAATATTTATGTGCGCCCTCCTACCAACTCCCTTGCGTTGGGGAAAGCGCTCGTCGGACTTCATCGTAAGCTTGTGGCCAGCCGCGTCCATCCGTCGCCCCGACCGGGGCCGGTACGGAAATCGCTACGGCTCAGCTCGACAGAACAAAACACGAACATTAGACTGCGCGAATGGCCGTTCTCGACCTGAAGCGCAAGCTCACCATTCTCTCCGACGCTGCCAAGCACGACGCCTCGTGCGCCTCCTCGGGGGGTGAGAAGCGCAACTCGCTGGGCGGCCGAGGCGTCGGCTCGACCGAGGGGATGGGCATCTGCCACGCCTACGCCCCGGACGGGCGCTGCATCAGCCTCTTGAAGATCCTGCTGACCAACTTCTGCATCTACGACTGCGCCTACTGCGTGAACCGGGTCTCCTCGAACACGCCCAGGGCCAGGTTTTCGGTGGAGGAGGTGGTCGACCTCACCCTCGGCTTCTACAAGCGCAACTACATCGAGGGGCTGTTCCTCTCCTCGGGCATCATCCAGAGCGCCGACTACACCATGGAGGCGCTGGTGCGGGTCGCCCGCACCCTACGGCAGGCCCACGACTTCCGCGGCTACATCCACCTGAAGCTGATCCCCGAGGCCTCGCCGGAGCTGGTGGCCGAAGCGGGTTTGTGGGCCGACCGGGTGTCGATCAACATCGAGCTGCCGCGCGACGAGAGCCTGGCTGCGCTGGCGCCCGAGAAGGACCTCTCCGGCATCAAGCGCTCGATGGGCAAGGTCAGGCTGGCGATCGACGAAGCCGGGGCGCCGGCCCGCAAGGCGGCCGCGCCCCGCTACGCCCCGGCCGGCCAGTCCACCCAGATGATCGTCGGCGCGGACGAGGCGTCCGACGGCGAGATTCTCGCCCGCAGCGCGACCCTCTACGGCGCCTATGGCCTCAGGCGGGTCTACTACTCGGCTTTCAGCCCGATCCCCGACGCGGCGGCGGCCCTGCCGCCGACCCGCCCGCCGCTGATGCGCGAGCACCGGCTCTATCAGGCCGACTGGCTGATGCGGTTCTACGGGTTCGAACGCGAGGAGATCGCCGGTCCCGGTGAGAACCTGGACCTGGCGGTGGATCCCAAACTCGCCTGGGCGCTGCGCAATCGCGCCGCATTTCCCGTCGACCTCAACGCCGCCGACCGCGAGCGGCTGCTGCGGGTGCCGGGGCTGGGAGTGAAGAGCGTCGACAAGCTGATCGAGGTGCGCCGCTACAAGCGCCTGCGGCTGGAGGACGTGAAGCGCGCGGCGCCCAGTCTGGAGAAGCTCAAGCCCTTCATCGTCGTCGAGGACTGGACGCCGGGCGGCCTCACCGACCGCGCCGACCTGCGCGCGCGGCTCTCCCCGCCGCCGGAGCAGCTGAGCCTGTTCTGATGCGGCTGGTCCGGCTCGCCTCCGAGATCGACTTCGACGGCTGGCGCCGCGCCGCCCGGGCCCTGCGCACCGCCTGCGTGCCGCCCGAGGACGTGGTCTGGACGGTGGACGGGGAGGGGGACCTGTTCGCCGCGGGCGAGCCCGCGCCAGAGGCAGGAGCGCCCGCCTTCACGGCGCCGCGCGACTTCGTGGAGCTGGCGCAGAACGCCATCCTGCACCGCTCCGACGAGCGGCTGGCCCTGATGTACCGGGTGCTCTGGCGGCTGGGGACCGAACCCTGCCTGATGCGCATCGTCACCGACCCGGACGTCGCCCGCCTGCGCGAGCTGGCCAAGAACGTCGACAAGGCGGCGCACAAGATGAAGGCCTTCGTGCGCTTCCGCCTGGTCAGCGACCCCGACCAGCCGGAGACCTACGCCGCCTGGTTCGAACCGGCCCACCGGGTGACCGAGAAGGTCGCGCCGTTTTTTGCGCGCCGCTTCGCCAACATGCGCTTCTCGATCCTGACGCCGGACGTCTGTGTCCACTGGGACGGTGAGCGGCTGGGCGTCTCGCCCGGCGCCGACCCGGCCGACGCACCGGCCCGCGACAGCCTCGAGGACTATTGGCGCACCTACTACGCCTCGATCTTCAATCCGGCCCGGTTGAACGTCGCCCAGATGCAGAAGGAGATGCCGAAGCGCTACTGGCGGAACCTGCCCGAGGCGCGGCTCATTCCCGAACTGATCGAGGCCGCCGAGAACCGCACCGCCGCCATGGTCGCCCAGCCGCCCAGCGAACCCACCCGCCGCATCGTCCGCCAGGCCGCCCGGGTCAGCCGCGACGCCACCTTCGACGCCACCGTGCCGACCACCCTGGACGAGGTGCGGGGCGGGGTGCAGGTCTGCCGCCGCTGCGAGCTCTACCGGGATGCGACCCAGGGCGTGGCGGGGGAGGGGGCGAAGAGCGCGCGGCTGATGCTCGTCGGGGAGCAGCCGGGCGATCAGGAGGACCTGGAGGGCCAGCCGTTCGTCGGCCCGGCCGGCAAGGTGCTCGACCGGGCGCTGGAGGCGGCCGGAATTCCGCGCGAGGAGACCTTCGTCACCAACGCGGTGAAGCACTTCCGGCACGAGCTGCGCGGCAAGCGGCGGCTGCACAAGACGCCCGACGCAAGCCATGTGGCGGCCTGCCGCTGGTGGCTCGACGCCGAGCGGGCCATCGTTCGTCCGAGGGTGATCGTCGCGCTCGGCGCCACGGCGGCGCTGTCGGTGTTCGGCAGGCCGATGCCGATCGGGAAGACCCGCCAGCAGGCCCTGCAGTTGCCCGACCAGGCCCAGGGCGTGGTCACCTACCACCCTTCCTACCTGCTCCGCGTCCCCGACGCCGACGCCAAGGCCAAGGCGTTGGCGCTGTTTGTCGAGGACCTTAAGTTCGCCTGGAAACTGGCCGGGTAGCTCTACCTCCCGCGGCTTCGCGAGGGAGGTGGGAACCGGTCATTTGACGGACCGGCGTTCTGCGGTCATGTTCGGTCCGTCGAACGAGGACGCTCCCATGCGTGAGGTCATTTCCTAGCGGCGCGACGCCCCCGCTCTCCCGGCTTCCGCGAAGCCGCGGCCTCAATTCCTTCTTCGGCAAACCAGATGGCTTTCTTCGGCAATGGGGCGATCAATCGCCTCAACCTGCACACCAGCGTGCAGACCTTCGCCCAGGCGGGCGGAGGCGTGTTCTTCTTCGCTTTTCTGCTGGCGGCCGGCGTGCCGGCGCACTGGGCGCTTGCCGCCGAGGCCGCGGTGGTGGCCGGCCGTTTCGTCCTGCGCCCGGCGATCCTTCCGCTTGCTCGGCGGCTCGGGCTCAAGCCGCTGCTGGTGGGCGGCGTGCTGGCCATGGGACTGCAGTATCCGCTGCTGGCGCAGGTGGACGGGGTCGGCCGCCAGTTGGCCCTGCTCGCCGCGACCCGGTGCCTGGCCGAGGTGGTCTACTGGGTCTCCTACAACGCCTATTTCGCCAGCGTCGGCGACGCCGAACATCGGGGCCACCAGATCAGCGCCCGGGAAGCGGCGGAGATCGG
>JAQVDF010000103.1 GCA_028698405.1 Phenylobacterium sp.
GGTGTTCAAGCTCTCGAAGAACAAGCCGGCGGCGGAGCGGACGAGGGTGGCCGAGGCGCTGGCGGGCCATCCGCTGGCGGCGCGGATGGGCGTCGATGGGCGCGGTTGACCCGGACCCGCTCAGAGACCACTTTCGGGGCGGACCAGACGGCCGGGCGATCGCGGGCGAAAGCTCGAGGAAAGTCCGGGCTCCACGACGACATGGCGGCGGGTAACGCCCGCCGGGGGCGACCCCAGGGATAGCGCCACAGAAAGCAAACCGCCTTCGCCTTCGGGCGCAGGTAAGGGTGAAAGGGTGCGGTAAGAGCGCACCGCGTCTCTGGCGACAGAGGCGGCACGGCAAGCCCCGCCAGGAGCAAGACCGAATAGGGGCGTCGCGCCGGAGACCCCTCCGGCAGGGCTGTCGCCGGCCCGAGACGCCCGGGTAGGTCGCGAGAACCGGCCCGCAAGGACCGGTCCAGAGGAATGATCGCCGCGCCCGCCTCGGCGGGCGGCACAGAACCCGGCTTACAGGCCGTCTGGTCCGTCTTCTTTCCTGTCATCTTGTGGCTGCTGAAGCGTGCCCCCTCCGATC
Source organism: Phenylobacterium sp. (assembly GCA_028698405.1). Taxonomy (GTDB): domain Bacteria; phylum Pseudomonadota; class Alphaproteobacteria; order Caulobacterales; family Caulobacteraceae; genus Phenylobacterium. The sequence continues at coordinate 575 of JAQVDF010000103.1, forward strand.
CGCCGTCGCCGCTCCCGCTGGGGTCTCCGCCACCGCCGGGATGAGCGGACCAATAGGAGTTCCGTCTCCCACAAGGGGAGGAGGCGCTCTGTCTCGCCCCGCTCGTCGCTCGCCATCTGGGGCCCGGCCTCCGCCGCACCACCGGGGACCGGCGTCCAATGGGATGGAATGACACCGGATCGGCGCCACGATCCCGCCAAGCAGCTTAACCGTGGGGCCGGACCCGGATCGGGTATGCTTAACAGTTCTATGTATGTTCTGTGAATTATTGAGACTCATTAACTAAATAGCCGTACGACACCTTTGATTTTCAGCGGAATCGCAAGTTGGAGTCATTGTGTCCCATTCAATCCCGTGTTAACCCAATCACCGTTGGCTGAGCTTTAGCGTTTTGCGCCGCGCCGGGGGGCTGTGCGGGCGCATCGGCCGGGTGATGGGGCGGCAGGCGGGATGTTTCTCTCGACCTTCGAGAAACAGTTGGACGCCAAGCGGCGACTGGTCGTGCCGCAGGAATTCCGCGCCCTGGTCTCGGGCCCCTTCGACGGCGTGTTCTGCTTCCCATCCATCGAGGCCGACTGCATCGAGGGCGGCGGCAAGGCGCTGTTCGACCGCTACGCCGGCGTCATCGAGGAGCTGGACTTCGGCGATCCCCTGCGCAGCGCGCTGGAGACCTCGGTGTTCGGCGGGATGGCCAGACTCTCCTTCGACACGGCCGGTCGGATCACCCTGCCGGAGGGCCTGTGCGAGATGTTCGGCCTGACCGATTGGGTGGTGATCGTCGGGCTCGGCGACCGCTTCCAGATCTGGCAGCGCGAGGCCTTCCAGGCCCATCGCGCCGCTCAGCGCGAGATGGCGAGGGCCGGGCTGGCCCAGATGCGCGCCCAGCAGCGCGCCGCGAGGGCGGGAGCCGGACAATGACCGCCCCCCACGCCCCGGTGCTGATCAACGAGGTGGCCGAGGCCATCGACCCCGCCCCTGGCAAGCTGATCGTCGACGGCACCTTCGGGGCGGGCGGCTACACCCGCGCCTTCCTGGCCAGGGGCGCCCGGGTGCTGGCCTTCGACCGCGACCCCACCGCCCGCCGGTTCGCCGAGGGGCTGGATGCCGGGAGCTTCCGGCTGGTCGAGGCGACCTTTTCGAAGATGGCCGACGAGGCCGGCGAGGCTGCCGTCGACGGCGTGGCCCTCGACCTCGGAGTATCGTCGATGCAGCTGGACGAGGCCGAGCGCGGCTTCTCCTTCCTGCGCGACGGGCCGCTGGACATGCGGATGGGCGGGGAGGGGCCGACCGCGGCCGAGCTGGTCAATCAGGCCGAGCCGGCCGAGCTGGCCCGCATTTTCTGGGTCTACGGCGAGGAGCGGCAGTCGCGGCGGATCGCGGCCGCCATCGCGCGTCGGCGGGCCTCCCAGCCCTTCACGCGCACCGTCGAACTGGCCGAGTTCATCGAGCAGGCCCTGGGTGGGCGTCGCGGCGCGAAGACGCATCCCGCGACGCGGGCGTTCCAGGCGCTCAGAATCGCGGTCAACGAGGAGCTTGCCGAGCTGGAGGCGGGGCTTGCGGCGGCCGAGCGCGCGCTGAAGCCCGAAGGCCGGCTCGCCGTCGTCACTTTCCACTCGCTGGAAGACCGCATCGTGAAGAGCTTCCTGGCCGAACGCGCCGGAAAGACCCCCGCCGGTTCGCGCCATGCCCCGCCGGCGGCGAAGGGGGCCGAGCCGAGCTTCCGGCTGCTGTTCAACGGCGCCCGCGCGCCGGGCGAGGCCGAGGTGGCCGCCAATCCCCGCGCTCGGTCGGCGAAGCTGCGCGCCGCAGTCCGCACGGCGGCGCCGGTCTGGAGGAAGGCGGCATGAGCCTGCTCGATCGCAAGGTTCGTGGCTTCAAGCTGGTCGACGTGGTGGCCGTCGGGCTGTTGGCCGCGCTGGTGTTGGGCGTCTACCTGGCCAAGACCATCGCCGGGAAGGAACGCGCCGAGATTGCGCGCATCGATCGGCAGATCGCAGCCGAGCGCGGCCGCATCCGCCTGCTGCAGGCCGAGGTCACCCACCTCGAACAGCCCTCGCGCATCGGCCAGCTCAGCCAAGCCTACCTCGGCATGGCGCCGGTCGGCGCGAAGAACGAGGCCTCCGCCGAAGAGCTCGAGGCGATCGCCGAGAAGGCCGCCAAGGCCGCGGCCAAGTCGAAGCCCGCGCCGGCTGCCGCGCCCGCCGCGCCGCTCGTGGAGGCCGGCCAATGACCCTCGCTCATCCCGGCTACGAGGCCCCGCTGTGGCGGCGGTGGCTGACCGGCGGGTTCTGGAGCCTGGAGCGCGCCTTCGAGCGCGCCCGCGCCGCCGGCAAGGCCGAGGACGACACCCGTATCCGCATCTTCTTCCTGCTGGCGCTGTTCGCCTTCGCCTTCGCCTCGCTGGCGATCGGGGCGACCCGCGCGGCGGTGTTCTCCGGCCTCGACCAGGGCGGCGGCTATCGGGCCGCCGCCGCGGCCCGCGCCGACCTCGTCGATCGCAACGGCCGGATGCTGGCCGCGGACCTCCTACACTACGGCCTCTATGTCGACCCCACCGAGGTGTGGGAGGTCGAGGAGACCCGCCGCGCCCTGCTGCGCGCCGCTCCCGAGATGTCGCCGGCGAGGCTGGACAAGGTGCTGCGCTCGGGTCGCCGCGGCTACGTGTTCGGCGGGCTGAACCCGGCCGAAAAGGCCAAGATCTACGAGCTCGGCCTGCCGGGCGTCACCTTCGAGCCCGAGCAGCGCCGCATCTATCCGCTCGGCCAGACGGCGGCCCACCTGATCGGCTTCTCGGACACGGGTGGCGAGGGGCTGTCGGGCGCCGAGTTCGCCCTCAATCAGGCGATCCGCGGCGGCGAGCCGGGCGAGGCGGTGCCGCTTTCCATCGACCTGCGGGTCCAGGCCGCGCTCGAGGAAGAGCTGTTCAAGGCCGCCCAGCTGCATTCGGCGAAGGGCGCGGTCGGCATCGTCACCAACGTCCACACCGGCGAGGTGCTGGGCCTGGCCAGCTGGCCGACCTTCAATCCCAACGAGCCGGGGCGGGCGAGCCCCGAGGCGCTGACCAACCGGGCCGGCGCCTCGGTCTACGAGATGGGCTCGATCATGAAGGTGTTCTCGGTCGCCATGGGCCTGGACTCCGGGGCGGTGAACATCGGCTCGGTGATCGACGCCAGTTCGCCGCTGAAGATGGCCGGCCGCTCGGTGCGCGACTACCACGCCGAGAACCGCTCGATGACCGTGGCCGAAGTGTTCATGCACTCGTCCAACATCGGCACCAGCCGCATCGCCCTGATGGCCGGGGCGGACACCATGCTGAAGTACTACAAGGACTTCGGCCTGCTGGACCCGGCGCCCATCGAGCTGCGCGAGTCCGCCCGTCCGATCACGCCCAGGCAGTGGGACCCCAACACGCTCGCCTCGGCCTCGTTCGGCCACGCCATCTCGGTGACCCCGCTGGCGGTGGCCGCGGGCATGGGGGCGGTGCTGAACGGCGGCGTCTACGTGCCGCTGACCATCAAGCCGGTGAAGGACGGCGAGCGTCCCAAGGGCCGCCGGGTGCTCCGCGAGGAGACCTCCAAGGCGATGCTCGACCTGATGCGCGCCAACGTCGTGCACGGCACGGGCGGCAAGGCCGACGCCGAGGGCCTGCGCGTCGGCGGCAAGACCGGCTCGGCTGAAAAGGCCGGCCGCGGCGGCTACCAGCGCGACAAGCTGATCTCTTCGTTCGCCGCGGTGTTTCCGGCCGACGGGCCGCTGGAGTCCGACCGCTACTTCGTCCTGATCATGATGGACGAGCCGAAGGGCACCAAGGAGACCTTCGGCTTCGCCACCGGCGGCTGGACCGCCGCGCCGGCCGTCGGCCGGGCCATCGACCGCATCGGACCGGTGCTGGGCGTCGCCCGCGTGGCCGACCTGGCCGAGCCGGACCTGGCCGCCGCCGGCAAGCTGGCGGGAGCCGAACGCTGATGGCCCGCCGCCTCTCCGAACTGGTGAAGCGCGAGCTGGCGCAGGACCCGGAGATCACCGGCGTCACCGCCGACAGCCGAAAGGTGAAGCCGGGCGCGCTGTTCGCCGCCCTGCCGGGGACCAATGCCGACGGCCGCGCCTTCGCCCGCCAGGCGCTGGCGCAGGGCGCGGCGGCGATCATCGCCGAGAGCGAGATCGAGGGCGTCGACGCCCCGACCATCGTCACGCCCGACCCGCGACGGGCCTATGCCCTGGCTGCGGCGGCCTATTTCCGCGCCCAGCCGGACGTCTGCGTGGCGGTGACCGGGACCAACGGCAAGACCTCGGTCGCCACCTTCTGCCGGCAGATCTTCAGCCGCCTGGGCCGCAACGCGGCGAGCATGGGCACCCTGGGCGTGCGCACCGCCGCCGAGCAGCTGACGCCGCCGGGGCTGACCACCCACGACGCCGCCGACGTGGCCGAGCTGCTGGCCGAACTGGTCGGCAAGGGCGTGACTCACCTGGCGCTCGAGGCCTCCTCGCACGGCATCGACCAGCGCCGGCTGGACGGGGTGAAGCTGACGGCGGCCGGCTTCCTGAACCTGACCCAGGACCACCTCGACTACCACGGCACGATGGAGGCCTACCTGGCCGCCAAGCTGCGCCTGTTCGAGGCGCTTCTGACCCGCGGCGGCACGGCGGTGCTGAACGCCGACTCCGAGGCCTATCCGGCCTTCGCCGCGGCCGCCGTGCAGGCCGGCCACACGGTCTTCTCGGTGGGCGAGCGGGGGCAGGGGCTGAAGCTGGTGGCGCGCGAGCCGACGCCGGAGGGTCAGCGGCTTACCGTCGAGGCCGAGGGCCGCACCTTCGAACTCGCGCTGCCGCTGGTCGGCGCCTACCAGGCCTCCAACGCCCTGGTGGCGGCGGGGCTGTGCATCGCCACGGGCGAGGAAGTGGGCCCGGTGCTGGAGGCGCTGGCCCATCTGGAAGGCGCGCCCGGTCGGTTGCAGCGCGTGGGCCGCGGCCCGCGCGGCGGCGAGGCCTACGTCGACTACGCCCACACTCCCGACGGCCTCGAGACGGTGCTGACGGCGCTGCGCCCGCACGTACGCGGCCGGCTGCTGGTGGTGTTCGGAGCCGGCGGCGACCGCGACCGCGGCAAGCGGCCGATCATGGGCGAGATCGCGGTGCGCCTGGCCGACCTGGCCATCGTCACCGACGACAACCCGCGCAGCGAGGACCCGGCCGCCATCCGCGGCGAGATCCTGGCCGGGGCTGCGGGCGCGCGCGAGATCGGCGACCGCCGCGAGGCGATCCGCGCCGCCGTGGCCGAGCTCGCCGAGGGCGACGTGCTGGTCGTCGCGGGAAAAGGGCACGAGCAGGGCCAGATCGTCGGCTCGGTCGTTCATCCCTTCGACGATGTGGGAGAAGTCCGTGCGGCGCTGGAGGCGGGCCATGGCTGAGCCCCTCTGGACCTCCGAAGAGATTCTCGCGGCCACCGGCGGTCGGGCGCAGGGTGGGCCGTTCGCCGCCACCGGTGTCTCCATCGACACCCGCACCCTCGAGCCCGGCGACCTGTTCGTGGCGCTGGGGGGCGTTCGCGACGGCCACGAGTTCGTCGACCAGGCGCTGGCCAAGGGGGCGGCCGGGGTGCTCATCTCCAAGCCGGCCAACGGCGATGGCGTGGTCGTCGAAGATGCGCTCAAGGCTCTGGAAAAGCTGGGAGAAGCGGCTCGCGTTCGCGCGGCCGGGGCGCGCCGCGGGGCGGTCACCGGCTCGGTCGGCAAGACCAGCGTCACCCAGGCGATCCGCGCCGGCCTGATGCTGGCCGGCCGCGGCCACAGTTCGGTGAAGAGCTACAACAACCACATTGGCGTGCCGCTGACGCTGGCCCGCATGCCGCGCGACACCGAACGGGCGGTGTTCGAGATCGGCATGAACCACGCCGACGAGATCACCCCGCTGTCGAAGATAGTCCGCCCGCACGCGGCGGTGATCACCACCGTCGGGCCGGTGCACGTCGAGAACTTCCCCGACGGGGAGACCGGCGTCGCCCGCGCCAAGGCGGAGATCTTCGCCGGCCTCGAGCCGGGCGGGATGGCCGTGCTGAACGCCGACAACCGCTGGTTCGAGCTCTTGGCCGACGAGGCGAGGAAGGCCGGCGCCCGCATCGCCACCTTCGGGACCGGCGAGGGCTGCGACGCCCGACTGATCGATTTCCAGCCGGGCGCGGGGCAGGCGGTGGTGCAGGCGAGGCTGCACGGCAAGGCGCTGGACTTCCCGATCCTGCAGACCGGTTTCCACTGGGGCCTCAACAGCATGGCCGTGCTGCTGATGCTGGAGGCGTTGGGCGTCTGTCTCTCCGACAGCCTCGCCGCGCTCGGCAGCTTCGAGCCCCTGGAGGGTCGCGGCGCGGAAACCCAGGTCGCCATTCCCGGCGGCGCCTTCACGCTGGTCGACGAGAGCTACAAC
>JAQVDF010000104.1 GCA_028698405.1 Phenylobacterium sp.
ATCGCCCGCCAGGCCTGTTCGGCCGACAGCGCCGTCTGCAGGTCGCCCAGCCCCCTCGAGTATCGGATTCTGGCCGCCTCGTAGGCGGTCTGCGCCCGGCGCTCGCCCTCTTCGAGGAGGACCACCCGGCGGCGGTCGGCTTCCAGCCGCAGCAACGCGTTCTCGGCTTCGCCGTAGGCGGTCTGCACCGCCTTCTCATAGGTCAGCGCCGCCTGCTCGGTGCGCGCGTCCTGGGCGCGCAGCTCGGCCAGCAGGCGGGGGATGTCCAGCACCGGTATGGTCACGCCGGCCCCGACGTTCCAGCTCGACGAGGTGGACTCGAAGTTGGGCTGCTCCTGCCGCTGGATGCCGATCCCCGGCGTCAGGGTGAAGGTCGGGAAGAAGGCCTTGGCGGTCAGCTGCTTGCGGCCCAGCGCGCTGCGGAAGCGGGCTTCGGCTTCGCGCACGTCGGGCCGGCGGGCGAGCAGCTCGCCCGGCAGGGTGCGGGGCGCGGGCGGCGCCTCGCCCACGCTGGCCGGCACGCTCATGTTCGCCAGCGGGTCGGTCCCGCGCCCGACCACCACCAGCAGCGAGCGGCGGGCGGAGGCCAACTCGCTCTCCAGCGCCTCGACCTGGCTTTCGGCCTGGGCGAGGTCGCCGGCCACCCGGTCGGCGTCGGACGTCGCGCCCAGACCGCGCTCGGCGCGGATGCGGGCGATGTTCAGAAGTTCACGCTGGATGCGCGCCGTCTCCCGCGCGTCGGCCAGCTGGATGGCCAGGCCGCGGGCCTGGAAGTAGGCGTCGGCCACCGCGGCGGCCAGACTGGCCCGTGCGCCCTCGTAGGCGAAGCGGGCGGCCGCGACGTCGGCGCTGGCGGCCCGGTTGGCGGTGAAGATCCGCCCGAACAGGTCGAGCTCCCAGCTGACGTTGAAGTCGGCCGCATAGCGATCGCTGGTCCCGCTGGTGGAAAAGCCGGGAATGTCGACGGCCGTGCCGTCGATCTGGTCGGTCTCGGTGCGCCGGGCCGAGCCGGTGATGTTGCCCTGCGGCCCGAACTGCAGAAGCTGGCTGGTGCGCACTGCCCGGGCCTCGGCGAGCCGGGTCGCGGCGATCCGGGTGTCGAAGCCCTCGACGAGAGCGCCTTCGATAAGGGTGGTCAGCTGCGGGTCGTCGAAGGCCGCCCACCAGCGATCCAGGTCGACGACGCCCTCGACGGCCGCCGGCGCCTCGAAGGCGGCCGGCAGGGCGACGTCGGGCTGGCGGTGGCTGGCGCAGCCCGTGAGAGCCAGTGCGGCCAGCGCAGCCGCCGTGGCTGCAGGCGAAGTGAAGCGCATTCGATCTATACGTCTATGGCTTCGGGCGCGTCCGCCCGACGAAGGGGGCCTTGTTGACCACAAGGCGGCTCCAGGCAAATTACAGTACAGATACGTTGAAAATCCGCATACTCCTTCTGTGACCTGAGGGCCACAAAGGCAGGACCGTGCTGGGTCGAGCTTGGCCGCCGCGTTTTGGTCGCTTATGCCTGGGGCATGCGCCGACTTTCCATCGCCCTGATCCTCGCCCTGGCCGCGCAGGCCGCGGTCGCCCAGACCGTCGAGCCCGACCGGCTGAAGTCCCACGTGGAGACGCTCGCCTCGGACGCCTTCGAAGGCCGCGCGCCGGCCACGCCCGGCGAGACAAAGACGGTCGACTACATCGTCTCGCAGTTCAAGTCGGCCGGCCTGCAGCCCGGCGGCCCGCTGGAGGGCGGCGCCCGCAGCTGGACGCAGGACGTGCCGCTCGCCCAGTACGACATCTCCGGTCCGGTGGCGGTCACCGTCGCCGCCAGCGGCGAGCTGGCCTGGGAACAGGGCCGCGAGGTCGCCCTGCGCGCCTCGCAGCTGATCACGAACGTGGACATCAAGGACGCGCCCGTCGTCTTCGTCGGCTACGGCGTCCACGCGCCCGAGCGGAACTGGGACGACTTCAAGGGCGTGGACCTGAAGGGCAAGATCGCCCTCGTGCTGGTCAACGACCCCGACTTCGAGACCGGTCAGGGCGACTTCGGCGGCAAGGCCATGACTTGGTACGGCCGCTGGCCCTACAAGTACGAGGAGGGCGCGCGTCAGGGCGCCCTGGGCGTGCTGGTGATCCACGAGACCGAACCGGCCTCCTACGGCTGGGAGACGGTCAAGAACTCCAACACCAACACCATCATCGACATCCGCCGCGAGCGGCCGGACGAGGTCCACCCGCTGCTGGAGGGCTGGATCCAGCGCGACGCGGCGGCCGAGCTGATGCGCCGCTCGGGTCACGATTTCGACGCCCTGAAGCGCGCCGCCCAGAGCCGCGACTTCAAGCCGGTGACGCTGAACGCCCGCGCCACCATCCGCTTCCCGGTGAAGGCCCAGGAGATCGTCAGCCGCAACGTGGTCGGCCTGATCCCCGGCGCCAGCCGCCCGGACGAGGTGGTGCTCTACACCGGCCACTGGGACCACCTGGGGATCGGGCTGCCCGACGCCAGGGGGGACGCGATCTACAACGGCGCGGTCGACAACGCGACCGGCATCGCCGCGCTGATCGAGATCGGCCGCACCTTCGCCGCCGGCCCGCCCCCGGCGCGCTCGGTCGCCTTCCTGGCGGTCACCGCCGAGGAGAAGGGGCTGATCGGTTCGGAATACTACGCCGCCAATCCGATCTACTCGCTGGGTAAGACGGTGGGCCTGATCAACATGGACGCGCTGAAGCCGATGGGGCCGGCGCGCGACTTCACCACCTCGGGCGATGCGCCGGTGACCCTGCAGGACGAGTTGATCGCCGTCGCCCGCGAACGCGGCCGAAGCTACAGCCCGGACCCACGCCCCGAGGCGGGCAGCTTCTTCCGCTCGGACCACTTCCCGTTCGCCAAGCGCGGCGTGCCGGCCATCTCCTTCGGCTCCGGCCAGGACCTGCTCGACGGCGGCGCCGCCGCCGGCGCGGCCTGGAGCAAGGCCTACACCGCCGACCGCTATCACCAGCCGTCCGACGAGCTGACGCCCGATTGGCGCTTCGACGGCATGGCCGCCGACGCCGAGCTGCTCTACGCTCTGGGCCGGCGGCTGGCCGACAGCGACATCTGGCCCGAGTGGAAGGCCGGATCCGAGTTCAAGGCGGCGCGGGAGGCGAGCGAAGCGGAGCGGCGCTGATGGCGGGGAAGATCCGTGCGGGGATCGGCGGCTGGACCTTCGAGCCCTGGCGCGGAGTCTTCTATCCCGACGGCCTCCGGCAGAAGGACGAGCTGGCCTACGCCAGCCGGCACGTCACCGTCATCGAGGTCAACGCCACCTACTACTCGATGCAGAAGCCCGAGAGCTGGGCCAAGTGGGCCGCCGAGGTCCCGGAGGACTTCACCTTCGCGGTCAAGGGCTCGCGCTACTGCACGAACCGCAGGGTGCTGGCCGAGGCCGGTCCGGGGATCGAACGGTTTCTGTCGCAGGGCTTCACCCAGCTCGGCCCGCGGTTGGGACCCATCCTGTGGCAGTTCATGGCCACCAAGAAGTTCGATCCGGAGGACTTCGCGGGCTTCCTCGACCTGCTGCCGCCCGAATGGGAGGGCGTGCGCCTGCGCCATGTCGTCGAGGTGCGCCACGACAGCTTCATGACACCGGAGTTCGTGGCCCTGTGCCGCGAGCGCGGGGTGGCGATCTGCCTCGCCGATCACGCCACCTATCCGATGATCGCCGACGTGACGGCGGATTTCGTCTACGCCCGGCTGCAGACCGGGTCCGACGACATCGCCACCGGCTATCCGCCCGAGGCGCTCGACCTGTGGGCCCGGCGGTTGTCGACCTATGCCGAGGGCGGACGGCCGGAGGATCTGCCGACGATCGAGCCGGCCCCGCCGCCGAAGACCGACCGCGAGGTCTTCGCCTTCTTCATCCACGAGGGGAAGGTCCGCGCCCCGGCCGCCGCCATGGCGCTGCTGGAGCGGGTCGGCGCCTAGGCGCGCTGCGCCATTTTGCCCCAGGCCCGGGAAAGGCTATCGTCGCCTCCGCACCCATTTTGGGCGCCGCGGGCCGGGGAGCGTCGAATGAGGCTTGCAGGATTTGCGATGGGCGCGTGCGCGTTGGCCCTCGCCACGGCGACGGTCGCCCAGACCACCGATCCGAACCTGGCGCAGCCGGCCGCGCGCACCGGCACGACCGCGGCCGAGCCGCAGCGGGCCACGGCGGCGACCGACCGGGGCGTTACCGCCTCTGCTCGGGTCGGGACGGCGGAAGACGATGTCCAGCGCGCCAGGGCGCTCAACCTGCAGTCGGCCGAAGAGGCCAGAGCGGCCCGCGAGGCCATCGAGGCCTACCAGGCCGCGCAGCGCGACTATGTCGATGAGCTGGAACGCTGGCGCGCGCAGCTCGAATTCTAGCGCGCAAATAGGAACGCCCCCGGCGCGGAGCGCGGGGGCGTTCTGGAATTTCGGCCTTCGATCGGGCGATCAGCTGCCCGGGAAGCGGACCGGGACCTTGACCACGCCGGTCTTGGAGCCGATCGGCAGCACTTCGGCGACGCACAGGGCCGCCTTGTCGAAGCCCTTGCCGCCGGCGGTGTTGCTGAGCACCGTGCAGCCCGAGAGCTTGCCGCCTGCGGCGGTGCATTCCAGGACCACCGCAGCCGAGTCCCTCGTGTTCGCATGCTTGGCCAGGCACGAGCCCATCTTCTCTTCGAAAACGCCCGCCGAAGCGGCGCCCGCAAGCGAAACGCTCAAAAGAATGCCGCTGCCAATCGCGATGAGTTTCTTCATCATCCCCACTCCTTCTCCTCGAAGTGTGCGGATCAAAGGGGATTCAGGTTAAGAAAGACTGACCTGTCCGATTTATTCTTGGTAAATATTCGGTGAATATCTGACGAACATTGTTGAGCGGCCAGAACCTCGCTTTTAACAGGCCGCCCCTCATCCGTCCTGGTCTTGGTGACATTCCGTTAGCACCATCGATTCATGATGTCGCGGCCCGGATTCGGGCTCAGGCTTCCAGGGGGGATGAAGTGAAGCGGTTTCGGCTCGTAGACTTGCCGCTGATCGTCAAGATCGGCTTCGCGCCGGCCTTTGCGTTGATCATGCTCGCCTTGTCGGCGACGGGCAGCGTCGTGCTTCAACAGGATCAGGCGCGCGAACTGCGCCGGGTCGTCGAGCAGGACATGCCCAGCAACATGCGCCTGCAGAAGATTTCGGAGCGGATCACCAACGTCCACGGCGATCTCTACCTGCTGCTGACGCACCAGGCCGCCTCCATCGACCTCGACCAGATCGAGACCAAGTCGCAGGCCATGCTCGGCGAGGTCGACGCCATCCAGAAGGAAGTGGCGCAGCTTCAGAAGACCGCGCCCGCGGCCCAGAAGCCGGCCTTCGAGCAGCTCGCCAAGGACCTGAAGGAAACCCGCGACGCGCTGGACCTGATCGCGGCGATGGTCACCACCGACTTCGTCACCGCCGCCGGCTTCGCCAAACCCTTCGAGGACCAGTACACCAAGATGACCGCCAACCTGCACAAGATCGTGCAGACCCAGAGCGAGACGACCGACAAGGCGGCCGCCGCCTCGATCGCCAACGCCCAGCGCGGTCAGACCATCACCGTCATCTCCGCCCTCATCACCCTGCTGGCCGCCTGCGCCCTCACCCTGTTCTCGGTCATCACCATGCGCCGGGAAGTGAAGCAGATCGCCGGCGCCACCGAGAGCCTGGCCCGCGGCGACAACTCCATCGACCTGGACAAGCTGCACCGCCGCGACGAACTGGGCGCCATCGTCAACTCGCTGGTCGTCTTCCGCGACAACCAGCAGCAGATGGAACGCCTGCGCAAGGAGCAGGAGGCCGCCCGCCAGGCCGCCGAGGAGACCCGCCGCCAGAGCGCCGAAGCCGCCGCCGCGGTGGCCGAGGAGCAGAACCTGATCGTCAACCAGCTGGCCGAAGGCCTGGACCGCCTGGCCTCGGGCGACCTGACCTTCCGCCTGCAGACCGCCTTCCCGGGCGAGTACAAGAAGCTCAGCGACGACTTCAACGCCTCGGTCGCCAAGCTCGAGGAGGCGATGCGCGCCATCGCCACGGCCACCAACTCGATCCAGTCGGGCACGGCCGAGATCAGCCACGGCGCCGACGACCTGTCGCGCCGCACCGAGCACCAGGCGGCCACGCTGGAAGAGACCGCCGCCGCGCTCGACGAGATCACCGCCACCGTCCAGAAGACCTCGGAAGGCGCCAACCACGGCCGCGAGGCGGTGGGCAGCGCCAAGGCCGACGCCGAACGGTCGGGCGAGATCGTCCGCAAGGCGGTCGTGGCGATGAACGAGATCGAGCAGTCGGCCCGCCAGATCAGCCAGATCATCGGCGTCGTCGACGAAATCGCCTTCCAGACCAACCTGCTGGCCCTCAACGCCGGCGTCGAAGCGGCCCGGGCCGGGGAAAGCGGCAAGGGCTTCGCGGTCGTCGCCTCGGAAGTGCGGGCCCTGGCCCAGCGCTCGGCCGAGAGCGCCAAGGAGATCAAGGGCCTGATCTCGGCCTCCACCAAGCAGGTCGCCCAGGGAGTGGACCTGGTCGGCGAGACCGGCAAGGCCCTGGAGCGGATCGTCTCCCAGGTCGCCGAGATCTCCAACGTGGTCGGCGAGATCGCCGCCTCGGCCAAGGAGGAGGCGCTCGGCCTGAACCAGGTCAACACCGCGGTCAACCAGATGGACCACGTCACCCAGCAGAACGCGGCCATGGTCGAGCAGTCGACCGCCGCCTCGCGGGTGCTGGCCCAGGAGGCCCAGGAACTGGCCAAGCTGGTCGCCCGCTTCAAGGTGAGCGGCCTGGAGAACCAGGTCCGCAAGCCGGCGACCCGCGCCGCCGCCCCGGCGGCCCCGGCTACGACGGCCCCGGCGCCGCGCCCGGCCCAGCCTGCGCCGGTCGCCTCGGCCCCGCCGAGGACCGCCGGCGCCACGGCCCTGGCCGCAGCCCCGCAGGCCGCCCCAGAGGAAGAGGGCTGGGAAGAGT
>JAQVDF010000105.1 GCA_028698405.1 Phenylobacterium sp.
CCTCCGCGCGGGAGAGGGCGGTGACCGCAACCTCGCCGCCGGCCCGCGCCAGCACCTCGCGCGAGAGCTGGCCGGTGGCCCCGAACTGCAGGATCCTCAGGCTCATCCCCGGAGCAGGCCCAGTCGTTCGGAGGTGAACCCGCGCTCGCGGATCGCCTGCACCCAGTCCCAGTTGTCGACGTACCAGCGGACCGTCGCCTCCAGCCCCTCCTCGAGGCTGTGGCGTGGCGACCAGCCGAGCTCGTTGGTGATCTTGCTGGCGTCGATGGCGTAGCGGTAGTCGTGACCCGGCCGGTCGGCGACGAAGGCGATCTTCTCGGCGTGCGGCCGGTTGCCGGGCGCGTGCTTGTCGAGGAAGGCGCAGAGCAGCTTCACCAGCTCGATGTTGCGCACGCAGGCGTTGCCGCCGATGGCGTAGGTCTCGCCGAGCCGTCCCTTGGACAGCACCGTCAGCAGGGCTTCGGCGTGGTCTTCCACGTGCAGCCAGTCGCGGGACTGCAGCCCCTGGCCGTAGACCGGGATCTCCCGCCCCTCGACCGCCCGCGAGATCACCGTCGGGATCAACTTTTCAGGGAATTGGCAGGGGCCGTAGTTGTTGGAGCAGTTGGTCAGCACCACCGGCATCTTGTAGGTGCGGCCCCAGGCCCGGACCAGGTGGTCCGCCCCGGCCTTGCTGGCCGAGTAGGGCGAGTTGGGGTCGTACGGCGTCTCCTCGGTGAAGGCGCCCTCGTCGCCTAGTTCGCCGAACACCTCGTCGGTGGAGACGTGGTGGAAGCGGAACCGGGTCTTGGCCTCGTCCGACAGGCCGTTCCAGTAGGCGCGGGCGGCTTCCAGCAGCTGGGCGGTGCCCAGGACGTTGGCGCGCACGAAGTCGAGCGGGCTCTCGATGGCCCGGTCGTTGTGGGTCTCGGCGGCCAGGTGCATCACCGCGTCCGGCTCGTGCCGGGCGAAGACGGCGCGGAGCGCGGCGGCGTCGGTCACGTCGACCTGTTCGAAGGCGTAGGCGCCGGAGTCGGCGACCGAGGCGACGTTGGCCAGGTTGCCGGAGTAGGTCAGGGCGTCGAGGTTGACCACCTGATGGCCGCATTCCACGGCCTTTCGCACCACCGCCGATCCGATGAATCCGGCGCCGCCCGTGATGAGGATTTTCATGAAGTCGTCTGGGGCCTTCGTCTGTGCATGGCCCGTGGCGTCCGGGCGCGGTGCGTGGGTCTAACAGGAGATGCGCGGCGGCTCAAATCGGCCACGCGCGCTTGAGGCCCGGCCGCGCCGGCCCTAGACTCGCCCATCGTCCGTTCGCCAGACGCGTGCGCCGTAACCGGCGCCCGGCCGCCTTTAGAAGCCGGCGCAGGCTGCGGATCGCCGTAGGGATGGGGACGTGACCGGCAAGAGTGAATCGCTGCAGCGGCCCGGACCGGCGCGGCCCGCTTTCCGCCCGGGCGGCGGGGCCAAGGATCTGACGCAAGGTCCGATCGGCAAGACACTGATCCTGTTCTCCCTGCCGGTGATGGGGTCGAACGTTCTGCAGTCGCTGAACGGGACGGCCAACGCCATCTGGGTCAGCCAGGTCCTTGGCGAGTCGGCGCTGACCGCGACGGCCAACGCCAACACCATCCTGTTCCTCATGCTGGGGGCCGTTTTCGGCATCAGCATGGCGGCCAACCTGATGATCGGCCAGGCCGTGGGGGGGCGCGACGAGGCGATGGTCAAGCGGGTCATCGGCACCAGCGCCGGCTTCTTCCTGGTGCTGTCGCTGTCGGTGGGTGTCGGCGGCTGGCTGCTGACCCCGGCCGTCCTGACGGCCATGGGCACCCCGGCGGACGCCCGGGCCGAGGCGATCACCTACCTGCGGGTGATCTTCCTGGCCATGCCGTTCATGTACTTCTTCTCCTTCCTGATGATGGCCCAGCGGGGGGCCGGCGACGCGCGCAGCCCGTTCTGGTTCTCGCTGGCCGCGGTCGGGCTGGACGTGATCCTCAACCCGATCCTGATCACCGGCTTCGGCCCGGCGCCTCGGATGGGCATCGCCGGCTCGGCGGCCGCCACGCTGATCAGCCAGACGGTGGTGCTGGGCGCGATCTTCGTCTTCCTTTACCGCACCCGCAGCGTGCTGGTGCTCTGGCCGCATGAGTTCAAGCTGCTGAAGCCGGAGCTGGCGATCATCCGCACCCTGGTGGTCAAGGGCCTGCCGATGGCGGCCCAGATGCTGGTCGTCTCCGGCGCGGCGGTGGTGATGTTCAGCTTCGTCAACCGCTACGGCTCGGACACCGCGGCCGGCTACGCCGCGGCGGTGCAGCTGTGGACCTACGTGCAGATGCCGGCCATGGCGATGGGCGCGGCGGTCTCCTCGATGGCGGCCCAGAACGTCGGCGCCGGGCGGATGGACAGGGTCAACCGCATCGCGGGCATGGGCTCGCTCTACGCCGCCCTGCTGAGCGCCGGGCCGATCGCCGTCATCTACCTGATCGAGCCCCTGGTGCTGCGAGCGTTCCTGCCGGGCGGCAGCCCCTCTATCCCGATCGCCATCCACATCAATGCCATCGTGCTGTGGGGCTTCATCCCGTTCGGCGTGGCCTTCGCCCTGTCGGGCGTGGTGCGGGCGACCGGGGCGGTGATGGCGCCGTTGCTCGCCATGGTGGTCTCGCTGTGGGTCGTGCGCGTGCCCTTCGCCCGGTTCCTGGAGCCGGTCCTGGGGGCGGACGCGGTGTGGTGGAGCTTCCCGATGGGCTCCATCACCCTCTTCCTGCTGGCGGGCGGCTACTTCCTCCTCGGCGGCTGGCGCAAGGCCAGGCTGATGGCCGGCATCCCGAGCGGCGGCCCGCCGGACACCGGCCTGGCCGGGCCTCCGCCCGAGGAGAGCGAGGCGCTCGACGCCGTCAGCCGTTCGTCGCCTCCAGCGCCGCATAAACGAGAGTCCGAAGCTCCCGCCGGATAGGATAGACGCTGGAGGGCATGGCCTGGGTCATGAACACCACCGTCAGCTCTTCCACCGGGTCGACCCAGAAGGCCGTGCTGGCCGCCCCGCCCCAGTAGAACTCGCCCTTCGAGCAGGGGACCAGCGTCTTGGGCGGGTCGATCACCACCGCGAAGCCCAGCCCGAACCCGACGCCGGCGTTGGTGCTCTCCGAGAACAGCGAGCGGGACATCTGGGTCAGGTCCGCATCGCCCGGCAGGTGGTTGGCCGTCATCAGCTGCAGCGTCTTTGGGGCCAGTAGTCGCCGGCCGCCGAGCTCGCCGCGGTTCAGCAGCATTTGCGTGAACTTCAGATAGTCCGCCGCGGTCGAGACCAGGCCGCCGCCGCCGGAATAGAAGGTAGGCGGGGCGAGGTAGGCGCTGGCCTGCGGGTCGTCCTGCAGCTTGAGCCCGCCCTTCGGCGTGATGTTGTAGCAGGCAGCGAAACGGCCCTCCTGGCCGGCCGGAACGGTGAACCCGGTCTCGGTCATGCCGAGCGGCTCGAAGATCCGCTGCGTCAGAAAATCCTGGAACGGCTGGCCGGAGATCTTCTGGACCAGGTAGCCGAGCACGTCCGTGGAAACCGAATAGTTCCAGGCTTCGCCCGGCGAGAACTCCAGCGGCAGCTTGGCCAGCTCGGCGATGAAGCCGTCGAGGTCGAGGCCGCTGTCGGTCCCGCCCACGCCGGTCTTGCGGTAGGCGTGGTCGACCATCGTCCGGTTCTGGAAGCCGTAGGTCAGGCCCGAGGTATGGCGCAGCAGGTCGACCACCTGCATCGCCCGGGCGGGCCTGGTGGTGGCGAAGGCGCCCAGGCTGCCGGCCGCATAGACGCCCAGGTCCTTCCAGGCGGGAATGTAGCGCTCGACCGGATCGTCCAGCGCCACCTTGCCCTCCTCGACCAGCATCATGAAGGCGACCGAGGTGATCGGCTTGGTCATCGAATAGATGCGGTAGAGGGTGTCCGCCTCGGCCGGCAGGCCGCGCTCGAGGTCGCGCTTGCCCAGCACCGTCTCGTGCACCACCTCGCCCCGCCGGGCGATGACCAGCTGGGCGCAGGGCAGGCGGCCCGTCGCCACGTACTTCTCGTCGATGAACCGGTCGATCCGCCTCAGCCGATCAGCCGAGAATCCTTGCTTCGCCTGCTGCGCCGACTTGCCCATGCGACCTCCCATTGTTCTTGGAGGCCCACCTTAGACGCCATCGCCCGCGGGCCGCCAGACGCCGCCGGGCGGTTTACAAGCCACCGCCGCAACACAAGATTTCGCCCCCGAAGAACCGGCGCGACCCGCCCGAAGAAGAACGGCGCGCGATCGGAATGGGAGAGCCTGCGCCGTGGTCGACGCCCCGATCGAGGAGAGCCGCCTGGAGGCCGAGGCCCCGCCGCGGCCGGCCGGCCCTCGCTGTGGACCAGGTTCGCCTACGGGTTCGGCTCGGGGCGCGTGAGGGGCCCGGGAATCCTGGACGTTGCGTAACCCGAACAGGCGTTTGATAATGCCCCCAAGGGCGGAGCGTACCCGTTTCCGTACCAAAGTTTCGAAAATGGGGCCGCCGGGGCGGTCATTGGAGGACGCGAATGGCTTGGGATTTTGAGACCGATCCAGAGTTCCAGAAGAAGCTCGACTGGGTCGAGGACTTCATGCGCGAGGAAGTCGAGCCGCTCTCCCATCTCGGCATGGCCGCCCACGGCCCGCTCGGCCGCGAGAAGTTCATCAAGCCGCTGCAGGAGAAGGTGAAGGCGCAGGGGCTGTGGGCCTGCCACCTCGGCCCCGAGCTCGGCGGCCAGGGCTACGGTCAGCTCAAGCTCGCCCTGCTGAACGAGAAGCTCGGCCGCAACAGCCTGGCCCCCTCCGTGTTCGGCTGCCAGGCGCCGGACACCGGCAACGCCGAGATCATCGCCCACTACGGGACCGAAGAGCAGAAGGAGAAGTGGCTGAAGCCGCTGCTGAACGGCGACATCCGTTCCGCCTTCTCGATGTCCGAGCCGACGGGCGGTTCCGATCCGCTGACCTTCAAGACGCGCGCCGTGCTGGAGGGCAACGAGTGGGTGATCAACGGCGAGAAGTGGTTCTCCACCAACGCCCGCTACTCCAAGCTTCTGGTCGTCTATGCGGTCACCGATCCGGACGCCAAGGATCCCTACCGGCGCACCTCGATCTTCCTGGTGCCGACCGACACCCCCGGGGTGGAGATCGTCCGCAACGTGGCCGTCGGCGGCGGCGGCGAGATCGGCGGGGGCACCGAGGGCTATGTCCGGTACAACAACGTGCGGGTGCCCTACGACGCGCTGCTCGGCGACCGGGGCGGCGCCTTCGTCATCGCCCAGGTGCGCCTAGGCGGCGGCCGCATTCACCACGCCATGCGCACCATCGGCTCCTGCCGCCACGCGCTGGATCTGATGTGCAAGCGCGCCGTCTCCCGGACCACCCGCGACGGCAAGCTCGCCGACCTGCAGATGGTGCAGGCCGACATCGCCGACAGCTGGATCGAGCTGGAATCCTTCCGCCTGCTGGTGCTGCGCACCGCCTGGCTGATCGACAAGCACAAGGACTACAACAAGGTCCGCAAGGACATCGCCGCCGTGAAGGTCGCGATGCCGAAGGTCTACCACAACATCGCCACCCGGGCGGCCCACCTGCACGGCGCGCTCGGCGTCTCCAACGAGATGCCGTTCATGCACATGGTGACCAGCTCGCTGGTGATGGGCATCGCCGACGGCCCCACCGAGGTCCACAAGGTGACGGTCGCCAAGCAGATCCTGAAGGACTATCGGCCCGACAACGACCTGTTCCCGAGCTACCACATCCCCAAGCTGCGGGAGGAGGCGCGCGAGCGCTTCAAGGACAAGCTCGAGGAGCTGAAGGCCGCCTACGAGGCCGAACGCGGCAAGGCCAAGGAAAAGGCCTGAGCCCTTCGGCGCCCGTTCGTGGGAGAGGCGGCCGCGCGCTCTGCGGCCAATGGGGAGCGGTCTGGCGACCGCTCCCTTTTTCTTTTAAGCGGTCAGCCGTTGCATGGGAGGAAAAGCGACGATGAGCGAGACGGCGAGCGCCGAACAGACGAATGACGCGCCGACCTGGCCGGTGATGTCGATCGCCGAGGCGCATGCCGCGCTGACTGGGTCGGGCGCGCGCTTCGAGATCGAAGAGAAGGTCATCCAGGGCGTGAGGACCAAGGTCTGGAAGAACGCCCCGCCGACGCTGCGCGACGTCTTCCTGAACGCCCGCGCCTTCAACGACCGCGAGTTCCTGGTCTACGAGGACGACCGGGCCACCTACGAGGCCTTCGCCCGCGCCGCCATCCAGCTCGCCCGTCAGCTGCAGGCCGACGGGGTGAAGAAGGGCGACCGGGTCGCGGTGATCATGCGCAACCTGCCCGAATGGCCGGTCGGCTTCTTCGCCGGCCTGTTGTGCGGCGCCATCGTCACGCCGCTGAACGCCTGGTGGACCGGGCCCGAGCTGGAATACGGCCTGGCCGACTCCGGGACCAAGGTCGCCATCGTCGACGACGAGCGGCTGGAACGGATCGCCGAGCACCTCGACGCCCTGCAGGATCTTCAGCGGGTCTATGTCTCGCGGCTTTCGGGCGAGCCTGCCGACCCGCGCGTGAAGCGGCTCGAGGAGGTCATCGGCCGGGTGAACGACTGGAAGAGCCTGCCCGACCAGCCGCTGCCGGACGTGGAGATCGGGCCCGAGGACGACGCCACCATCCTCTACACCTCGGGGACGACGGGCAAGCCGAAGGGCGCCCTGGGCGCCCACCGCAACATGACCTCGAACATCGGCGCCAGCGGCATTTCGGCGGCGCGGAACTTCCTGCGGGCCGGCCAGCCCCTGCCCGAGGCGGACCCGCACAAGCTGCCGCAGCTGGTGACGCTGCTGGTGGTGCCGCTGTTCCACGCCACCGGCCTGTCGGCGACGCTGTGTCCGAACATGAATTCCGGAGGCAAGCTGGTCTTCATGTACCGCTGGGAAGCCGAGAAGGCGATGCAGCT
>JAQVDF010000106.1 GCA_028698405.1 Phenylobacterium sp.
GGGCCTCGTGCGGACCGCGGCCTGCACGCCGATCGTGACCGTGGCCGATCCGGCGGCCAACGCCTAGGCGACCCTGGCCCTGGCCCGCGAGGGGCACGAGAAAGGCGTCGACCTGATGCTGTTCCCCGAGCTCGGGATCAGCGCCTACGCCATCGACGACCTGCACCTGCAGGACGCGCTGCTGGACGCGGTGGAGGCCGCCGTCGGCACGTTGATCGAGGCCAGCCGCGAGCTTTCGCCGGTGCTGGTGGTCGGCGCGCCGGTGCGGCGCAACGGGCGGCTCTACAACTGCGCCGTGGCTATCTCGCGCGGGCGGCTGCTGGGCGTGGCGCCCAAGTCCTTCCTGCCCAACTACCGCGAGTACTACGAGAAGCGCTGGTTCGCCTCGGGCATCGGGCTGAAGGGGCTGGAGGTGGATTTCGCCGGCCAGACCGCCCCGTTCGGCGTCGACCTGATCTTCGAGGCGCGGGACCTGCCGGACTTTGTCTTCCACGCCGAGATCTGCGAGGACTTCTGGTTCGCCGCCCCGCCGTCGATCAACGGCGCCCTGGCCGGCGCGCTGATCCTCCTCAACCTGTCGGCGTCCAACGTGCTGGTCGGCAAGGCCGAGGAGCGGGCCATGCTCTGCGCCAGCCAGTCGATGCGCTGCCAGGCGGCCTATGTGTTCGCCGCCGCAGGACCCGGCGAGAGCACCACGGACCTGGCCTGGGACGGCCAGGCGATGATCTACGAGCTCGGCCAGCTGCTGGGCGCCTCGGAACGCTTCCCGGCGCAGAGCCAGATGGTGGTCGCCGACGTCGACGTGGAGCGGCTGCGGCTCGACCGCATGCGCACCATGACCTTCAACGACGTGGCGGTGGCGGCCGGCCATCCGGAGGTCGAGTTCCGCCGGGTGCGCTTCGAGCACCGGCCGCATTTCGACGACGTCGGGCTGATCCGGCCCAACGACCGCTTCCCCTTCGTGCCCAACGACCGCGCCCGGCTGGACCAGGACTGCTACGAGGCCTTCAACATCCAGGTGCAGGGCCTGATCCGGCGGATGCAGTCGACCAACGGCGAGCGGATCGTGATCGGCGTCTCCGGCGGGCTCGACTCCACCCACGCCCTGATCGTCGCCTGCAAGGCGTTCGACGCGCTCGGCCTTCCGCGCAGCGGGATCCTTGCCTTCACCATGCCGGGTTTCGCCACCAGCGAGGGGACCAAGGCCAACGCCTGGGCGCTGATGCGGGCGCTGGGCGTCACCGGCGAGGAGATCGACATCCGCCCGGCCGCCCGGCAGATGCTGGAGGACATGGGCCACCCGTTCGCCAAGGGCGAGCCGGTCTACGACGTGACCTTCGAGAACGTGCAGGCGGGCCTGCGGACCGACTACCTGTTCCGGCTGGCCAACCAGCGGCAGGCCTTCGTGCTGGGCACCGGCGACCTCTCGGAGCTGGCGCTCGGCTGGTGCACCTACGGCGTCGGCGACCAGATGAGCCACTACAACGTCAACGGCTCGGTGGCGAAGACGCTGATCCAGCACCTGATCCGCTGGGTGGCCGAGACCGGCCAGTTCGACGCCGAGGCCTCCCAGGTGCTTCTGTCGGTGCTCGACACCGAGATTTCGCCCGAGCTGGTGCCCGCCGCGCCCGGTCAGAAGATCCAGTCGACCCAGGCCATCGTCGGCCCCTACGAGCTGCAGGACTTCAACCTGTTCCACCTCAGCCGCTACGGCCTCAGACCCTCGAAGATCGCCTTCCTGGCCTGGCACGCCTGGCGCGACCGCACGGCCGGCGACTGGCCGGCCCACTATCCGGACGCCGCGCGCAACGAATACGACCTGGCGACCATCAAGAGCTGGCTGCGGGTGTTCCTGCAGCGCTTCTTCACCCAGCAGTTCAAGCGCTCCGCCATGCCCAACGGGCCCAAGGTGGTGTCCGGCGGCAACCTCTCGCCGCGCGGCGACTGGCGGGCGCCCTCGGATTCCTCGGCCCGGCTCTGGCTCGAGGAGCTGGAGGCCAACGTCCCGGCCTGAGCGGCTTCAGGGGTCGTCGACGATCCGCTGCAGGGTCGTGGCCAGCCGGTCGCGGAAGCGCATCCTGGCCTCGTCGTCGAAGCCGAGCCCGGAGTCCATGAACCGGCTGATCGCCACGCCCTTCATGATCGCCGCGATCAGCTGGCCTTTCACCTGGGCGTCGGGGCCGCCCAGCCAGTCGACCAGCGGGGCGTAGAAGTTGGCGTGGCTGGTCTTGCGGATCGCCTCGGCCGCCACCTGCGAGGAGAGCGAGCGCAGCACGATGACCAGGCAGTCGAGGCCGCGGTCGTCGGGCGGGGTGCAGACCAGGAAGTCGGCCATCCGCCGGCCGAAGGTCTCGCGCGGGTCGCAGAACAGCTCTACGGGGGCGCGGCCGCTCTGCAGCACCTCGACGAGCAGCTCCTCCTTGCTGCCGAAGTAGCGGGAGATCAGCGCCGCATCGACGCCGGCGCAGGCGGCGATCTCGCGCAGGCTGGCGCCGTCGTAGCCTTCCTCGCGCAGCCGCTCCCGGGCGCAGTCGAGGATCGCCTGGCGGGTCGCCATGGCGTTGCGCGCACGCAGCACGCCGGGAGGGATCATGCTATTTTTGCCCCCTTTCGGACACGAAGCGTCTTGCGAACCATACGCAAGGTCGCCTTATAAAGTCATCGCTCGTTGACTTGGCTCCTCTCCCCGGGAGCCTAGGGGATAATCCATGCTCTACAAGCTCGCGCCGGTTGCGGCGGCGGGTGCGGCCGCGCTTCTGCTCGCATCCTGCTCCGCCCAGAGCCAGACCGCCCCCGCTCCTCCGCCGGCCCAGGTCTCCGTCGCCGTCCCGATCAAGCAGACGGTGGTCGAATGGCAGGAATTCCCCGGTCGCTTCGAAGCGCCGGAACGCGTGGAGGTGCGCGCCCGCGCCGGCGGCTTCCTGCAGAGCGCCCACTTCAAGGAAGGCGCCTTCGTCAGGAAGGGCCAGCTGCTGTTCACCCTGGACCCGCGCCCGGCGCAGGCCCAGCTCGCCGCCGCCCGCGCCCAGGCCGACCTCGCCAGGCGCGAGCTGCAGCGGGCCGAGGAACTGCTGAAGGCCCAGGCGATCAGCCAGGAAGAGTACGAGAACCGCAAGGCGACCTACGCCGTCGCCGAGGCGGCGGTGCGCGCCCGCGCCCTCGACCTCGAGTTCACCCGCGTGACCGCGCCGGTCTCCGGCGTCGTCTCCGACCGCAAGGTCGACCCCGGCAACGTCATCTCCGGCGGCTCTTCGCAGGCCGACGTGCTGACCACGGTGGTGTCGGTCACGCCGATCCACTTCGTGTTCGACGCTTCCGAGAGCCAGCTGCTCGAGCGGCTGCGCCGCGGCGCCGGCCAGAGCCGCATCCAGGTGCGGCTGCAGGACGAGACCGAGCACCGCTGGACCGGCCGCGTCGATTTCCTCGACAACGCCGTCGACGGCCGCTCGGGCGTGGTGCGCATGCGCGCGGTGATCGACAATCCCGACGGCTTCCTGCGGCCCGGCATGTTCGGCCGCGCCCGCGTCGAGACCGGCGCCGCCTACGAGGCCCTCCTGGTGCCCGACACCGCCATCGTCACCGACGGCGCCCGCCGCGCCGTGCACGTGGTGGCCGAGGACGGCTCGGCCAGCCTGAAGCCGGTGGTGCTCGGCCCGCTGCAGGGCAACCTGCGGGTGGTCCGCGAAGGCCTGAAGCCGACCGACCGCGTGGTCGTCGGCGGCATGCAGCGGATCATGCCCGGCGCCAAGGTGCAGGCCCGCACCGTGCAGATCACCCCCGTCTCGGCTCCGGCCGACGCCACGCCGGCGGCCTGACCATGCGCTTCTCGCGGTTCTTCATCGACCGGCCGATCTTCGCGGCCGTGATCTCGATCGTCATCACGCTGGTGGGCGTCTTCGCCTTCCGCGTGCTGCCGCTCGCCCAGTATCCGGACATCGCCCCGCCGACCATCGCCATCACCGCGGTCTATCCCGGCGCCTCGGCCGAGACCGTGGCCGAGACGGTGGCCGCGCCGATCGAGCAGGAGATCAACGGCGTCGAGGGCATGCTCTACATGACCTCGTCCTCGACGGCGGACGGGATGGCCCAGATCATGGTCACCTTCCGCCAGGGGACCGACCTCGACGACGCCCAGGTGCTGGTGCAGAACCGCGTCTCGGTCGCCGAGCCGCGCCTGCCCGAGCAGGTGCGCCAGGTCGGCGTGACGGTGAACAAGCAGCTCACCGGCTTCCTGATGGTCGTGGCGCTGTCGGCCAAGACGCCGGACGCTGACCTCGATCACATCGGCAACTTCGCCTACACGACGCTGCGCGACCGCCTGCTGCGGGTGCCCGGCGTCGGCGGGGTGCAGCTGTTCAGCGGCATCTACTCGATGCGGGTGTGGATCGACCCGGCCAAGGCCGCGGCCCGCGGCCTGACCGCCGACGACATCATCCAGTCGCTGCGCCGCCAGAACATCCAGGCCGCCGGCGGCATGATCGGCCAGGCGCCGCAGTACGGCGACAGCCCGGCCCACCAGCTGCCCGTGCAGGTCGAGGGCCGGCTCTCCAGCCCCGAGGAGTTCGGCGAGATCGTCGTGCGCACCGACCCCGATGGGCGGGTGATCCGCCTGCGCGACGTGGCCCGCGTCGAGCTCGGCGCGCAGGTCTACAACATGCGCGGCTTCTTCGACGGCGAGCCGGGCGTGGCCATGGCCGTGCTGCAGCAGCCCGGCTCCAACGCCCTTTCCACCGCCGAGGCCGTGCTGAAGGTGCTGGAGGAGACCGAAGCCGACCTGCCGTCCGACGCCCGCATCCGCGTGCCCTACAACCCGACGGAGTTCGTCCAGGCCTCGGTCACCGAGGTCCAGCGCACCCTGATCGAAGCCTGCTTGCTGGTGGTGATCGTGGTTCTGGTCTTCCTGCAGACCTGGCGTGCGGCGATCATCCCGATCCTGGCGATCCCGGTGGCGCTGCTGGGGGCCTTCGGCATCCTCCTGGCGCTGGGCTACTCGATCAACTCGCTGTCGCTGTTCGCCCTGGTGTTGGCGGTCGGCATCGTGGTGGACGACGCCATCGTGGTGGTGGAGAGCGTCGAGCGGCACATCCGCGAAGGGCTCAGCCCGCGCGAGGCCGCCTACAAGACCATGGACGAGGTCTCCGGCGCGCTGATCGCCATCGGACTGGTGCTGATGGCGGTGTTCGTGCCGGCCGCCTTCATGCCAGGCATCCCGGGCCAGTTCTACCGGCAGTTCGCGGTGACCATCTCGGCCGCCACGGCGATCTCGCTGCTGGTCTCGCTGACCCTGTCGCCGGCGCTGGCCGCCATCCTGCTGAAGCCGCACCGCAAGGGCCCGCCCACGGGCCCGGCCTGGATGCGGCCGCTGCGGGCCGCGGGCGACAAGTTCAACGCCGGTTTCGACTGGCTGAGCGCCCGCTACGGCCGGCTCACCTCGCGTCTGGTGCGGACCACGGCGGTGGTGCTGGCGGTCTACGTCGGCCTCATCGCGCTGGCCGGCTGGCGGATGACCGCCACGCCCACGGGCTTCATTCCCGAGCAGGACCAGGGCTTCCTGATCGGCGTGGTGCAGCTGCCGCCGGGCGCCTCGCTCGACCGCACCGAGGCAGCCATGCGCAAGGTCTGGAACACGGCCCTGGAGACGCCTGGCGTCGACACCGTCGCCGCCTTCGCCGGCATGGACGGGGCCAGCTTCTCGGCCAGCTCCAACGGGGGGGTGATGTTCATCGCCCTCGACGAGTACGGCACGCGCCCGCCCGCCCAGGATCTGGCCAACCAGCTGATGGGCAAGCTCGGCGGGCTGGACGAGGCCAGCGTCTTCTTCCTGCCGCCGCCGCCCGTGGAAGGCATGGGCAACGCCGGCGGCTTCAAGATGATGGTCCAGGACCGTTCGGGCGCCGGCTATCGCCAGCTCGAGCAGGCGGCAGGCGCGGTGATGGGCGCGGCCCAGCAGGAGAGGGCGGTGGCCGGGGTGTTCTCCGGCTTCAACACCGGCTCGCCGCGGCTGGTGGCCGACGTCGACCGCGAGAAGGCGCTGATGCTGGGGATCGACCCCAGTCAGGTCTACAGCGCGCTGGGCGCCTACCTCGGCTCGACCTACGTCAACGACTTCAACATGCTGGGCCGCACCTTCCGGGTGACCGCCCAGGCCGAGGCTTCCGAGCGGGACGACCCGGCCGACGTCGCCAACCTGCGGGTTCGCGGCCCTTCGGGCGAGATGACCCCGATCGGCTCGCTCGCCACCCTGCGCGAGGAGACCGGCCCGGTGCGGGTGGTGCGCTACAACCTGTTCCCGGCCGCCGAGGTGCAGGGAGCCGCCGCGCCCGGCGTCTCCTCCGGCGATGCGCTGGGCGCCATGGAGCGGATCGCCGACCAGGCGCTGCCCCAGGGCTTCGGCTTCGAATGGACCGAGCTCGCCCTGCAGGAGCGGATGAGCGGCAGCGGGACGATCATCTTCGTGATGGCCGCGGTGCTGGTATTCCTGGTGCTGGCCGCCCAGTACGAGGCCCTGACCCTGCCGCTGGCGGTGATCCTGATCGTGCCGATGTGCCTCCTGGCCGCCTTCGTGGGGGTCAACATCCGGGGCCAGGACAACAACATCCTGACCCAGGTGGGCCTGCTGGTGCTGATGGCGCTGGCGGCTAAGAACGCCATCCTGATCGTGGAGTTCGCCAAGCAGGGCGAGGAGCGGGGGCTCGACCGGTTCCAGGCCGCCATCGAGGCCGCCCGGGTCCGCCTGCGGCCGATTCTGATGACCTCGGTGGCCTTCATCTCCGGCGTCGTGCCTCTGGCCTTCGCCCACGGCCCCGGCGCGGAGATGCGTCAGGCGCTGGGGACGGCTGTGTTCTTCGGGATGATCGGGGTGACCGCCTTCGGGCTGGTGTTCACGCCGGTGTTCTACGTGGTCTGCCGGGCG
>JAQVDF010000107.1 GCA_028698405.1 Phenylobacterium sp.
AGCCCGGGGGCGATTCGCCGACCGTGGTGTTCTCCACCGTGGAGAACGACGTCGAGCGGATCCGCGAGGCGCTCGACGCCGGGGCCGACGAATACATCATGAAGCCGTTCGACGGGGACATCATGGCCTGCAAGCTGGCTCAGGCGGGGCTGGCGTGACCCCGCAGGACCGGGAGCTGATCGCGGGCCTGTGCGCCGCGCGGGCCGGGATCAAGGTCGACGCCTCCAAGGCCTACCTGCTGGAGACCCGGCTGGCGCCGGTCGCCCGTCGCGAAGATTTCGCCGCCACCCGCGACCTGGTCGAGGCCCTGCGCCGCACCCGCGACGAGCGGCTGATCTGGGCGGTGGTCGAGGCCCTGGCCAGCGGCGAGAGCTGCTTCTTCCGCGACGGCGCGCCGTACGAGGCTTTCGCCGAGGATATCCTCCCCAGGCTGTTCGAGCGGGCCGCGGGCCGCCCTGTCCGCGTCTGGAGCGCGGCCTGCGGCACGGGGCAGGAGATCTATTCGCTGGCCATGCTGGTGGAGGAGGCCGAAGCCGCCTTGCAAGGCCGCGTCGACCTGTTCGCATCGGACCTGTCCGAGCGGGCGCTGGAAAAGGCCCAGAGCGGCATCTACACCCAGTTCGAGGTCCAGCGGGGCCTGCCGATCCGGCTTCTGGTCCGTCACTTCGAGAAGGACGGGGAGATGTGGGCGATCTCGCCGAGGCTGCCCCAGCGGGTGCAGTGGCGACGGATCAACCTCCTGGCCGACCTGTCGCGCCTCGGCGGGTTCGACGTGATCTTCTGCCGCTACGTGCTGGCCGGCGCGACCCAGGAGGCACGCGCCCGCATCCTGAACAGCCTGGCGCGCACCCTTGCGCCGGGCGGCTTCCTGTTCCTGGGCGACAACGAGGGGATCGACGGCCTGACCGAGGCCCTCATCCCCGTCGACGGACGGCCGGGCCTGTTCACCCGCCGGCCGGCCGTTCGAGCCGCAGCCTAGAACGACAAAGCCCCGCCGGGGCGGGGCTCTGGAAGCAACTTTACGAACGGTCCGGTCAGTTCTTGGCGTCCCGGGCGGCGTCGGAGACGGCGTCGCCGGCCGCCGAGACGTCTTCGCCGGCGCCCTGCACGGTGTTGCACGCCGCCACCGCCGCCAGGCCGGCGGCGAGAGCGACGGAAAGCATGATCTTACGCATATGGATTCTCCGGGGAGGTTGAGCTCGCCGGACGGCAACGATCAGGCTGCGGCCTGGTTCCCCTGGGGCTCGGAAACTGCGCCGTTCTGCAGGGTCGGTATCGGGAAGATCAGCCGGGCGGTGACGCCGCCGGCGGCGTTGCGCGCCAGCTCGGAGCGGCCGCGGAGCTGCCGGGCGAATGCGGTCATCAGGGTGCGGCCGACGCCGGACGTGCGGAACGCCTGCTCGGAGGCCTGGCCGTCGTCGGAGATCTCCAGCAGCGCCTCGTCCTCGCCCACCGCGAAGTGGACGGTGAGCGTCCCGCCGCGGCCCGCGAAGGCGTGCTTCTGGGCGTTGGTGATGGCCTCCACCGCGAACAGCGCCAGGGGCGCCAGCCGATCGGGGTCGATCACCAGCGGCTCCACGTCGAGCTCGGTCCTCACCTGCGGCCCGTGCAGCATCTCGCCGGCGATCAGCTGGGCGGTCAGCTCCTCGAGGAAGGCGCGCAGGTCGACCCGTTTCAGGTCGGGGCTCTGGTAGAGGTAGCGGTAGATCAGCGCGAGAGCGGTGATCCGCTGGCGCGTATCGCTCATCGCCGCCCGCGCCGAGGGGTCGGTCAGCGCCCGTTGCTGCATGTTCAGCAGGCTGGAGATGACCTGCAGGTTGTTCTTCACCCGGTGGTGGATCTCGCGCATCAGCGCGTCCTTCTGCGCCAGCGAGTCGCGCAGCGAGGCGTCGCGCCCGACGATGGCGTCGGCCATGTCCTCCAGGGTCTCGGCCAGCTCGCGGATCTCCGGCGGCATCCGCTCGGCCTGAATCGGGCGCACGCTCAGCCGCCCGCGGGCGTAGAGGGCGGCGATCCGCTGCAGGTAGGCGATCCAGCGCACCACCACCCGCTCGGCCACCGCGGAGACGGCTGCGAAGGCGAGCGCGAAAGTCAGCAGGGGCAGGATGAGCCCGGTGAGCGGGTTGAGCCTGGCCCAGGAGAACAGGCCGGGCGAGGGCGCCGAAAGCAGCACGAAGACCTCGTCGCCGAGGATCGGCGCGGCCGAATAGACCCGGCGCTCGCCCGCCCGGTCCTTGCCGTACCAGACCCAGGAGCCCTGGGCCGCCCTGGCGCGCCAGTCGGCCGGCAGGTCGGGGAAGGCGGCGGGCGTGGTCTGGCTGATGTAGTCGCCCGAGGCGTCGGCCAGCGCCACCTGCGAGGCTGCCGGGATGGCCGGGTCGCGCACCCGGGGCTGCAGGCTGGCCAGACTGATCACCGCCACCTGGGCGCCGTCGAAGCGGCCGTCGGCGGTCTCGGCGCGGGCCGCGGCCAGCACCGCCGGCTCGCTGGCGTAGGCTGCGCCCGGCGCGCGGGTGATCACCAGATCTTCGCCGGCCCGAACCCTTCTGAACCAGTCGCGCGTGGCGCGCTCGGGGTCCGCGGGCACGCCGGCCGCCGCGCAGGCCACTCGGCCGCCCGCGTCAAAGCGGATCAGGTTGAGGTAGCCGGGGACCCGCTCGGTCACCTCGCCGAGCCGCTGCGCGCACTGGAAGCCGGTCGAACCGGAGGCCAGCGTGCGCAACAGGATGTCGGCGCTCTCCATCCGCGCACGAGCCGTGGCTGCGCTGCGCTCGGCGGCGAACGCCAGGCTCTCGCGCAGGTTCTGGTCCTCGCGGTTGAAGGTCAGCGCCGACTGGACGCCGCCCAGCAGCAGCACCGGCAACAGGGCTACGGCCAGGGCCGTGATCAAGCGGACCCGGATCGTGCTGAGCGACACCCAGGGCTGACCATCCATCGAACCAGCCTAGGTACCTATCGGACCGTGCTCAACCGCTCCGCATCGGCCAGGATGGACTTCATGGCCTCGCTGGCGGCGGCGCCGTCGCGGTCGTACGCGCCCTCGTTCAGGATGGCGTGCAGGGCGCGCCGCGCGCGGCTGACCCGGCTCTTCACCGTGCCCACCTCGCAGCCGCAGATCTCGGCGGCCTCCTCGTAGGCGAAGCCGCCGGCGCCCACCAGGATCAACGCCTCGCGCTGTTCCGGCGGCAGCATGGCCAGCCCCTGACGCAGTTCGTCGAGGGCGACGGGCGCTTCCGGATCGTCGACGGCCACCAGGGTCCGCTCGGCCGCTTCCTGGTCGAGCTGGCTCTGGCGCCATGACCGGCGCTTCTCGGAGTAGAACTGATTGCGCAGGATCATGAACGTCCAGGCCTTCATGTTCGTGCCCATCTGGAACGAATTTCTGGCGTCCCAGGCCTTCAGCATGGCGTCCTGGGCCAGGTCGTCAGCCGCGGCGGCGTCGCCGCACAGGGTGCGGGCGAAGGCGCGCAGATGCGGGATGAGCTGGACGAGCTCTTTCTTGAAGGCTTCGTCGTCAGAGGTCGCGACGGACCGCGGCTGAGCGGTGCCCATCAGCTTTTCTCCGGCGTTTGCTTGGTCTCGGAGGCCTGCTCGTCGGCGCGACGCAGGATGTCCAGGAACTCGTCCGGCACCGGCTCGTTGACGACCTCGTCAAACATCTGCCGCAGGCGTACGCCGATCGCCTGCTGGCGAAGACGGGCCTCGTCGAGCGCGGCGGACTGGCGGCCGCGATCCTCGGTGGGTCGTTGTTCGATCATGCTTCCGGCGCTCCGCTCTCGCGGGGGCCGCCCCCTCGATCTGCTTTCGTCGCCCGTCAACGTCCGACCCTTGCTCAAGGTTCCCGATCGGTCGCGCCAGGATGCCCAAAACACCTGAATCCGGGAACCGGTTTCCGGTCGTGGCGTTTAGAGGTCATTATGGGGCCTTCGTCGGGGGATGCCTCCCGATGCCGGCTGCCGTCTTCCACGGGAGGGGTGCGCCCTTGAGTCTACTTGCCCGCCTGGCGCCACATCTGCCTTACGTTCGCCGCTACGCTCGCGCGTTGACCGGCGACCAGACCACAGGCGACCACTACGTCCGCGTCGCGCTCGAGGCCCTGGCGGCCGGCGAGCGGTCGCTCGAGCCCAACCTCTCCCCTCGGGTGGCGCTCTATCACGTGTTTCACGCCATCTGGCTGAGCTCCGGGGCCCAGCTCGAGAGTCCCGCCGAGGACGAGGCCGCCGACGACGCCAGCCGCCGGCTGATGCGGATCGCCCCGCGGTCGCGGCAGGCCTTCCTGCTCACCGCCCTCGAAGGCTTCACGCCCTCCGAGGCCGCGCAGATCCTGGGCGCAGAATTCTCCGAGGTCGAGCAGCTGATCGCCGAGGCTCAGGCCGAGATCGACGCCGAACTCGCCACCGACGTGCTGATCATCGAGGACGAACCGGTGATCGCCGCCGACATCGAAGCGCTGGTCACCGAGCTCGGCCACACGGTGGTCGACATCGCCGCCACCCGCACCGAAGCGGTCGACGCGGTGGCCCGCAAGACCCCCGGCCTGGTGCTGGCGGACATCCAGCTGGCCGACGGTTCCTCCGGCATCGACGCGGTGAAGGACATCCTCAACCGCTTCGACGTGCCGGTGATCTTCATCACCGCCTTCCCGGAACGGCTGCTGACCGGCGAGCGGCCCGAGCCGACCTTCCTGATCACCAAGCCCTTCCAGCCCGAGACGGTGAAGGCGGCGATCGGTCAGGCCCTGTTCTTCCACCCGAGAAAGGCGAAGCAGGAAGCCGCCTGACCGCTTCCCGCCCCTCTTCGCGCCAGTCGAACGGCCGCTCCGTGCAGGAGCGGCCGCTTTCGTTTGGGGTCTAACCCTCTCTCCATGTGAGGCGCGTGGTCGCCTGTGGTTCGGGATACGAAGGCCATGGGCGCTGGTCCGAACCACACCGTCATTCTGGCCCTCTCCCCTTGTGGGAGGAGGGCGCTGCCCAATGCGGGATCGGCCCTTATGACGAAGAGGCGTGTGGCCACCGACCAAGCGGCCGATCGCTTCCCCTTCCCCGCGAAGGGAGGGGCGGCTCTACTGCGTCGCGCCCTGCGCGGCGTTTTCGGGCGCCTGCGTGCCCGGTTGCGTGGTCCCCGGCGGAGGCTGGATGGCCTGCGGCTCGGGGGCGTCGAAGACGGCGGCGCGTTCGGCCGGGCCGTTGTTGACGGTCGCGCCGGCCAGGTCGTCGGACTTCCAGGCCCAGGCGCCGAACAGCACCAGCGCGGCCAGCACCGTCCCGATCACGAGAACCAGCAGGACATGGAAGCCCCACCGGCCCTGCCGGGCGCGCGTCGCGCCGACCTTCGCCGGTTCGGGGGAGCGGTCGGTGGAAGTCATTCAGAACTCCGGAAAAACTAGATGGGAAGGTAGCTGAGCGGACTGCTCAGCCGGCCGGTCTGGGCGCCGGGATCGTCACCCCCGCGCGAGGCGAGGGCGCCGACCAGGGCGCTGGCCGCAGCCAGGGCCGCGACGGCCGCGAGGATGGCCGCCCGCCGGCGGGCGAGGCGGTGGCGCCGGCCCGGCGCCTGGAAGAGAATCACGCTCCCGTGGGTTTCGGCACGGCTGCTCCTGAGCATGGGTGGTCTCCCGACCTGGGGCTGTGCGCCCGTTGCAGACGAAACGCCGGCCTTCGCGCAGGCGTTCCCCCTGACGACCATTCAACCTCCGCCGTTGCGACGGGTTCGGTCGCAGGATCGCTCGCGCACGGGGTTGTGAAACGGGCGGTCGGCAGGCTCGTCCGGCGCGTTCAAAAAAGTTGGTGGGAGCGGGAACACACCCGCGGGCGGTGTGTTTATCGAGTGCGGAGGCGGCGTTGCCCCCCCCCGACTTGAGACTGGCGACCATGCCAGTCTGCCGTCTCCGCACCCCTTTTCTCGATGATGCACCACTTCGGCGGGCCCTCGCGGCCCGCCTTTCTTATGCGCGTCGCCCTGGCTAGGGCCGCGGGCGCATCTGCAGGATGACGTCGACGCGCCGCCGCAGCGGTTCGGCCCCGGCGTCGGTGACCGCGCCCTGATCGCCGCTGGCCGACAGGCGGAACTCCGCGGCCGGCAGGCCCAGCGCGGCCAGCGTGGCGGTGACCGCGTGCGCCCGCCGCTTGGAGAGCTCGAGGTTGGCCGCCGGTTCGCCGGCGGCGTCGGCCAGGCCCACCACGACCACCCGGTCGATCAGGCAGCCGCGCGCCTCGCTCGCCGCCTGGGCCAACAGTGTGCGGCCCTCGTCGGTCAGGTCGTGCGAGCCCGGCTCGAAATAGACCGGCACGGCCGTCTCCACGCAGCGGGGCGGCGCCTCGACCAGCTCGCGTCCGCCAAGGCCCGCGCAGCCGGACAGGGCCGCGGCCAGCGCCATCGACGCCAAAATTCCAATCGCCTTCAAGCGCTTCTCCTCGCCACGTGAAAAGGGCGGCCGACCCGCGTCGACCGCCCCCTTCCGATCTCTTAAGGGTCGACCGGGCGCGCTAGTAGCGCGGCGCGCCGTTCTCCCAATAGTACCGGCCGCTCGCCGGGTCGTAGTAGTAATAACGGCCCGCGGCCTCGTCGTAGTACTGGCGCCGGTTCGGAGCGGCCGCGCCACAGCCGCCGTCCTCGCGGCAGCCCTTGACGGCCCCGGCCACGCCGCCGACCGCAGCGCCGATCGCCGCGCCCGTGCCGGCGTCGCCTGCGCCGACGTTGTTGCCGATGACTGCGCCGGCCAATGCGCCCAGGGCGGCGCCGCCGGCGGCGTTGGACTCCACGCGGCCGGTGGTGGTGCAGGCGGCGGCCAGCAGGCCGGCGCCCGCCAGGGCGATCAGTGGTCTCAGCATACGACTCTCCTTGGACTGTGCCGTCCCCCGGCCGAGGCAACGCGGCCCGCATCGGGCGAGTTCCGGAACCGGCGCACGGCCAC
>JAQVDF010000108.1 GCA_028698405.1 Phenylobacterium sp.
CGCTCGGCGGCGAGGTCGCGAGCGGCGGCGACCCGGGCGGCGGCCTCGGCGGTCCCCTCGGCCGGCGGCGCAAGGGCGAGATCGGCGGCGGTGACCGGCGGCACCTCGATCTGCAGGTCGATGCGATCCATCAGCGGCCCGGACACCCGGCGCTGGTAGTCTGCCTGGCAGCGCGGGGCGCGCCCGCAGGCGCCCTTGCCGGCCCCGCCGTGACCGCAGCGACAGGGGTTCATCGCCGCCACCAGCTGGAATCTGGCCGGATAGCGGACGTGGGCGTTGGCCCGGGCCACCATCACCTCGCCGGTCTCCAGCGGCTGGCGCAGGGAATCCAGCGCCTGGGCGGAGAACTCCGGCAGCTCGTCGAGTAACAGCACGCCGTTGTGGGCCAGCGACACCTCGCCCGGCTTGGCGCGCACACCGCCGCCGGTGAGCGCGGCCATGCTGGCCGAATGGTGCGGGCTGCGGAACGGGCGGGCCCGGGTCAGCTCGCCCTTGGCGATCAGCCCGGCCACCGAATGGACCATCGAGGTCTGCAGCAGCTCCTCCGGCGACAGCGGCGGCAACAGTCCCGGCAGGCGCTGGGCCATCATCGACTTGCCCGATCCGGGCGGGCCGACGAAGCAGAGGTTGTGGCCGCCGGCCGCGGCGATCTCCAGCGCCCGCTTGGCGTTCTCCTGGCCCTTCACCTCGCGCAGGTCGGGGACCCGCTCGCCGTCCAGCATGCGGCCGGGCTGCGGCGGGGCCAGCACCTGGGTCCCGCGGAAGTGGTTGACCAGCGCGATCAGCGAGGGGGCGGCGAGGATACGGGTCTCGCCCGCCCAGGCCGCCTCCGGCCCGCTGGCCTCGGGGCAGATCAGGCCGAGCCCCATGGCGCCGGCCGCGACGGCCGCAGGCAGGGCGCCGGCGATGTTGGCGATGGTTCCGTCGAGGCCGAGCTCGCCGACCGCGGCCCATCCCTCCAGCACGTCGGGCGGGATGATCCGCATCAGCGACATGATGGCCAGGGCGATCGGCAGGTCGTAGTGGCTGCCTTCCTTGGGCAGGTCGGCCGGGGCCAGACTGGCGATGATCCGGCCGTTCGGCAGCGACAGGCCGAGGCCCGCGAAGGCCGCGCGCACGCGCTCGCGGCTCTCCACCACCGCCTTGTCGCCGAGCCCGACCAGCAGGAACTTGGAGGCGCCCTGGGTCCGCTGGACCTCGACGCTCACCCGACGCGCGTCCACCCCCTCGAAGGCGACGGTGACCACTCGCGCGACCATGCCCCACTCCGCGCCGAAAAGTCCTGACTTATCCACATGCTGAGCACGGGCGGTGGCTCAGATCAAGAACAAATAATGAACTTTCGAGGAAAACGATATGCTTCCGTGGCTTGGGGTGAGCTCTGAAAGCGCCGCCTCAGGCCTCGGCGCGAAGCGCCTCGATCCGCACCCACATGATCTCGGTGGCGTCCACGCCGGTGAAACGCTTGAGCTGCACCGCGCCGGTGGGCGAGGTCACGTTGATCTCGGTGAGGTAGTCGCCGATCACGTCGATGCCGACGAACAGCAGGCCCCGGCGGCGCAGCTCGGGGCCGATGATCGCGCACAGGTCCTTGTCGCGCGCGGTCAGCGCGACCGGCTGGGCGGTGCCGCCGACCCGCAGGTTGGAGCGCACCTGGCCCTCGTTGGGCACCCGGTTGATGGCCCCCACGGGCTCGCCGTCGACCAGCAGGATACGCTTGTCGCCCTGGGAGACCGCGGGAAGGAACTTCTGGGCGATCACCGGCTCGCGGCCGATCATCGCGTGCAGGTCGAGCATGGCGTCGAGGTTGGGGTCGTCCGCCATCAGCCGCGCCACCCCCGAGCCGCCGCCGCCGTAGAGCGGTTTGAGCACGATGTCCTTGTGGCGCGCCCGGAAGTCGTAGATCGCCTGGGTGTCCGAGGTGATGATGGTCGGCGGCTGGACCCCAGGGAAGCCGGTCACGAACAGCTTCTCCGGCGCGTTGCGCACCTCGGTCGGGTTGTTGACCACCAGGGTCTTCGGGTGGACCCGCTCCAGGAAGTGGGTCGAGCTGATGTAGGCCATGTCGAACGGCGGGTCCTGGCGCAGCAGGACGACGTCGTAGTCGACCAGGTCCACCCGCTGTTCGGGGCCGAAGCTGGCGTGGTCGCCCTTCACCGGCTGGACGGTGACCGGTCGGCCGCGCGCGGTGACCCGGCCGTCCTCCAGCGCCAGCGTATCGGGCGTGTAGACGAACAGGCTGTGCCCGCGCGCCTGCGCCGTCAGCATCATCAGGAAGGTCGTATCGCCGTCGATGTTGATGCCTTCCAGGGGATCCATCTGGACGGCGACCTTCAGGCTCATGGGGCTCTCCTCACAGCGCAGGTGAGGGAGATAGGCCGCCCCGGGCCTTCGCGCTAGTTCGAGCGCGCTAGTTCAGGCGCAGCCGGACGCGTTCGCGCTGGGCGCGGGCCGCCAGCGCGGCCCCGCCGTCGAGCGCGGTCGCCTTGGCCAGCGCCTCGAGCGCCCCGGCCAGCGCCCCCTGCCCCTCGCGGGCGGCGGCCACGTCGAGCCAGGGCCGATGGTCGCCGGGATCCAGCAGCGCCCGGCGCAGGGCCGCCCGCTCGGCCCTGGCGTAGTCCTTCACCGCCGCGGCCCTGGCGAAGATGTTGTTCTGCAGCCGGATCAGCACCAACCGGTCGGGCACCGGCGCCATCAGCCGGTCGAGCCGGTCGGCGACGTTGGGGGTCAGCCCGGCGTGCAGCGCCCGGCGGGTGAGTTCGGACGGCAGCACCACCCGGCCCTCGCTGAACGGGTCCAGCGCCAGGGGCCCCTCCTCGGTCTCGATGCGCAGCAGGAAGTGGCCCGGAAAGTCGACGCCCTGCACGCTCAGGCCGCAGCGGCGCGCGACGTGCAGGTAGTAGATGCCCAGCGCCACCGGCAGGCCCTTGCGCCGGGTGGCGACGGCGATGATGTCGGCGTTCTCGGGATTCTCGTAGGTGAATAGGTCGCCGGCCAGCCGCAGGTCGCCCGAGAGGGTCTCGGCGAGGGCTTCCTCGGGGCTTTCGCTGGCCAGCCGCTGGCCCAGCCGTTCGACGCCGGCCTGGGCCAGTTCACGCGCCGACTGGGGGTCGCGCTCGGGATCTTCGTGCACTGCGCAGGCGATCGCCGCCTCGAGAAGCGGAAAGTCTCCATCGGGGGCCTGACCGGCCTCGGCAAGGATGGTCTCGGCGTCTTCGCGCGTCATTCTGATCGTGGTGTGTATCACGTGCCGTTCCACGCGTCGGGATGATGCCGCGGGAGCTTACCCGGAGCGAGCGCCAGAAGATCGAGGCGAACCGACGCACCCGACAGGGTGCGGCGCCGCGCCGCGATGGCCGCGCCGGCCCGCCGCAGCCGCTCGCGCTGCTCGGGCGTGACCGCCTCCAGCGCCTCGGCCAGGCCTGTCCGGCGCTTGACCTCGACCACCGCCAGCACGCCACGGCGAAAGGCCAGAAGGTCGATCTCGCCCTGCGGCGTGCGCAGGCGGAAGCCCAGAATCCGGTAACCCTTGAGCATCAGCCACAGGGCCGCCAGCACCTCGCCGCGGCGGCCCGAGCGGCGGGCTGCCGCGCCCCTCGCGCTGCGGGCCTCGTTCACCGCCCCTCGCCCTTCAGAGCCATGGCCCGGCGGTAGAGGTCGCGGCGGGGCAGGCCCAGCGCCTTGGCCACCTCGGATGCGGCGTCGGCGGGCCGCAGCCGGGTCAGCGCCTCGGCGAGGGCCGCGTCCGCCTCGTCGGCCGTGGCCGCCGCCTCGCGACCCGGAGCCACCAGCACCACGATCTCGCCCTTGGGGGCCTGGAAGGCCGGGTCGGCGGCGAGCTCCGGCAGGGGGCCGCGGACCACCGTCTCGTAGAGCTTGGTCAGCTCGCGGGCGACCACCGCCTCGCGCGGACCGAACACGGCGGCCATGTCGGCCAGGCTGTCGGCCAGCCGCGAGCCGCCCTCGAAGAAGGCCAGCGTCGCCCCCACCCCCGCGACCTCCTCGAAGAAGGTGCGCCGGGCGGCCGACTTCGGCGGCGGGAAGCCGGCGAACAGGATCCGGTCGGTGGGCAGGCCCGCGACCGACAGGGCCGCCAGCAGCGCCGAGGGGCCGGGGATGGGATAGACCCTGATCCCCGCCGCCGCGGCCTCGCGCACCAGCCGGTAGCCGGGATCGGAGATCAGCGGGGTCCCCGCATCGGATACGAGGGCCACACGTCCGCCCTCGGCCAGCAGGGCCAACGCCTTCGGCCGGGCCCGCTCGGCGGCGTGCTCGTCGTGCCGCTCCAGCCGTCCGGAGATGCGGTAGGCGGCCAGCAGCTTGCCGGTCACCCGGGTGTCCTCGGCCAGGATCAGGTCGGCGCCGTCCAGCACGTCCAGGGCCCGCAGGGTGATGTCCCGAAGGTTGCCGATCGGCGTAGCGACCACGTAGAGCCCCGGCTCCAGCGGAGCGTCGGACAGCGGCGGCGGGGAGACCGGTCGGGCCATGGGCTAGGGATCGACGATGCGCCGCCCGGGCGCAAGCTCGCTCGCGCGAAAGCCCGGAAGAAGCGGCGGAACTTGCGCCTTCGGCCCCGGCGGGCCACATCTGGCGCATGTTCATTCAGACCGAAGCCACGCCGAACCCCGAGGTCCTGAAGTTCCTGCCCGGCCGCGAGGTGATGGGCGAGGGCTCGCGCGACTTCCGCGACGCCAGCGAGGCGGCCGTCTCGCCGCTGGCCGCGGAGCTGTTCGACATCGAAGGCGTGGTGCGGGTGTTCTTCGGCCCCGACTTCCTGACCGTCGGCAAGCATCCCGGCTCGGCCTGGGCCCACCTGAAGGCGCCGATCCTGGCCGCCATCATGGACCACTTCACCTCGGGCCGGCCGCTGTTCGAGGACGCGGGCGCGGCCGCCGGCCACGCCGACACGGTCTACGAGGGCGACACGGCCCAGATCGTCGCCGAGATCAAGGAGCTGCTGGACACCCGCATCCGCCCGGCCGTGGCCCAGGACGGCGGCGACATCCTGTTCGAGCGCTTCGAGGTCGACACCGGCGTCGTCTGGCTCAACATGCGCGGCGCCTGCTCCGGCTGCCCCTCCTCCACCGCCACCCTGAAGGCCGGCGTGGAGAACATGCTCAAGCACTACGTGCCCGAGGTCACCCGGGTCGAACAGACCCTCTGAACCCGACCATGCGCACTCTGATGGCCGTTCTGGCGGGGCTCTCCGCAGCGCTCGCCACGCCCGTTTTCGCGGCCGACGACGACTGGCCCGAGATCAAGTCCGCCCCGTTCGGCGCCGTGCGGCCCTGGGGCGCCTTCGCCCATTACGGCGGGCGGGGCGAGGCGGCCTATACGCGCGCCGTCACCCTCTATGCCGACAGCCGCGGCGGGAAGACCGTGCTGGTCGCCCGGCGCGTACGCGCCCAGGGCGGTCCGGCCTACGCCGACTGGACCGACGCCGAGGCCTGTCCGCAGCTCGCCGATGCCGCCCGCCGGCTCGAGCGGCTGGCGATGCCCGGCCTGGACGTTCCGGGCGTCGGGACCGAGCCGCCCCCGGCCCCCGCCGCCGACGGCGACAGCTACCTTCTGTGGGCCGACCAGGCGCGCTGGCGCGGCGGGCGGACCGCCTCGCTGGAGGTGCGCGGCTCGGACGGATCGCCGCTCGCGAGCTGGATGCAGGACGCCTTCGCGCGGCTTGACGGCTGCTGGCGGCTGGAGCGCCCGCGGCCGTGATCGTCGTCGGGATCGACACCTGTCTCTCGGCCTGCGCCGCCGCCGTGTTGTCGGACGGCCGGGTGCTGGCCGCCCGCAGCGAGGCCATGGCCCGCGGGCACCAGGAGCGACTGGCCCCGCTGGTGCGCGAGGTCATGCATGAGGCCGGGATCGGCTTTTTCGAACTCGATCTGGTCGGCGTGACGGTCGGCCCGGGCTCGTTCACCGGCCTTCGCGTGGGGCTTGCCTTCGCCAAGGGGCTCGGCGGGGCGCTGGACATCCCGGTGGCCGGGGTCGGCGCTCTGGCGGCGTTGGCCGAACCCGTCGAGGGGCGCGCCGTCGCCGCCATCGACGCCAAGCGCGGCCAGGTCTACCTGCAGGCCTTCGAGTCCGCCGCACCCCTCGGCGCACCCGAAGTGCTGCCGTTGGAGGCGGCGCTGGAGCAGGTGGCGAACCTGGGCGCGGCGGCGCTGGTCGGCCCCGGCGCGGCGCTGCTGGCGCCGGCCGCGCCGGGCGCGCGTGTCCTCGCCGCCGAGGCCGCCGACCCGGCTGCAGTGGCCAGGCTCGCCCGCGCCGGCGGGCCGCCCAGGCCGATCTATCTGCGGGCGCCGGACGCGCGCCTTCCCGGAACATGATGCTGCGGCCGGCGGGCGCCGGCGACTGCGAAGTGCTGTCGGCCCTGCACGCGACGGCCTTCGACGAGGCCTGGCCGCCCGGGCTGATCGGCGACCTGCTGGCCTCGCCCGGGGCCGGCGCGCTGCTGATCGAGGACGAGGAGCCCCAGGCGATGATCCTGTGGCGGGCGGCCGGCGGCGAGGGCGAGATCCTGACCCTGGCGGTGGACCCGCGGCGGCGGCGGAAGGGGATCGCGCGCCTGCTGGTGGAGGCCGCCTCCGGCCTCGCCAAGACCGCCGGCGCCGAGGCCATTTTCCTGGAAGTGGCGCACGACAACGACGCCGCCATCGCCCTCTACCGTGGCGCAGGTTTCGAAGAGGTGGGGCGGCGGCCCGGCTACTATGGTCGCGGCGGCGGCCAGCGGGCCGACGCCCTGGTGATGCGGCGCGACCTTAACACCGCGCCACCGAACCCCTATCCTCGAGTTTCAGAGAGAGGAGGACCAGCGTGAGCGATCGGATCGAAGCGCTCTGCGCCGAAAAGGGCATGCGCATGACCGAGCAGCGGCGCGTGATCGCCCGCGTCCTGTCGGAAGCGCAGGAC
>JAQVDF010000109.1 GCA_028698405.1 Phenylobacterium sp.
GCCGGCGGCGAGCCGCGCCCCGCCATCAGCGCATCCGCAAATCCCAGCTGATCCGTCCGCTTCACCGCCATCGACGCACTCCTGATCCAACACCAGGGAATCACGTCCAGCAGGTTTCGCAACACTCTCCACAAGGGGAGAGGGGGCGGATCGGCGGGGTCCCATCACCGGTGAAGAACTGCCCAATGCTTGAGCGAAGCGGG
The DNA here is from genome assembly GCA_028698405.1 of Phenylobacterium sp. Taxonomy (GTDB): domain Bacteria; phylum Pseudomonadota; class Alphaproteobacteria; order Caulobacterales; family Caulobacteraceae; genus Phenylobacterium. Next base: position 204 of record JAQVDF010000109.1, read on the forward strand.
CGCTCGACTGCCGCCCTACAAGTCTTCGCCGCTCACATTCACAGCTATCAGCACTCGACTGCTCCGAGTGCCAAGCAACTATCGTTGTCTATTCATGCGAGTCGGCGTCACGCTCGATCTCGCGCGTTCATTTATGAAGACGCGACCAAGTCGAGGTGACCGAATGACCGCTTCGATCGAGTTCCGCAAGCAGCTCGAGGGCTACGGGCTGACCACGGCGGAAATCCTCTACCACATGCCGGACCATCCGGCCCTGCTGCAGAGCTACATCTGGCAGGAATACGACCTGTTTCCGGAATTTCCGGTGCTGCACAAGTTCCTGGACTTCTGGACCCACACCCTGGACGGCGTGCTGCACTCAGTGACCGTCGGCCATGCGCGGCTGATCCGGCCGGCCGAGCTGAAGGCGGTCGGGGCGAGCTTTCGGCTGCACTGAGCCGTCGGGTAGTCGGGAGGCGCCTCGGCCGGGCCGCGCCGCGGGGAGGCGCGGCGGTCACATCGGCCGCTTCTCGCCGGTTTCCTTGCGGGCGCGTTCCAGCTCCTCGGCCTCGGGGCCGTCGAGGGCTTCCTCGGCCTCGCGCGCCTTCTGCTCGACCGGGCCTTCCTCGGCGAATTTGTGCTGTTCCTTCTGGTACTGCTTGCCGGCGGTGTAGCTGCCTTCGCCTTCGATGCGGTTCTCGGCCATGGGCTGTCTCCTTTCGCAACCGAACAGCCCGCCGCCCCGGACGGTTCCGGGATCGAGACCCTCTATTCTCCGAATAGAATAAACCGATTGGCTCTATCGCGAACGCGGGTCGCATAGTCGTGTTCGAGAAAAGACCATCGGGAGGAAGACGATGTCGCTCGCCACCAGCAAGACCCTGGAGAACCTGAAGGCCGCCTTCGCGGGCGAAAGCCAGGCGAACCGGCGCTACCTCTACTTCGCCCAGAAGGCGGACGTGGAAGGCTACAACGACGTCGCCGCCGTGTTCCGGTCCACCGCCGAGGGCGAGACCGGCCACGCCCACGGCCACCTCGAGTTCCTCGAAGCGGTGGGCGACCCGGCCACCGGCCTGCCGATCGGCGGCACCGCCGACAACCTGAAGGCCGCCATCGCCGGCGAGACCCACGAGTACACCGACATGTACCCGGGCATGGCCCGCACCGCCCGCGAGGAAGGCTTCGACGAGATCGCCGACTGGTTCGAAACCCTGGCCAAGGCCGAGAAGTCCCACGCCGGCCGGTTCCAGCGCGCGCTCGACACCCTCGACGCCTGACCGACCTTTGGGCGCGGGCCGGCGACCGGTCCGCGCCGCTCCGGCGGGAGCCGCAAGTGAGCGATTCCATCAAACCCGCGCGCGAGGGCAGCCTCGATGCGCCGTTCCGCGAACCCCTGGCCTGGCGCGACGAGGCCTTCTACGACCTCGCGGCCATCGAGGCCGAGATGGAGCGGGTGTTCGACATCTGCCACGGCTGTCGGCGCTGCTTCAATCTGTGCGACAGCTTCCCGCGGCTGTTCGAGCTGATCGACGAGGGGCCGACCGGCGAGCTCGACGGGGTGCCCAAGGCCGACTACGCCAAGGTCGACGAGGCCTGCACCCTCTGCGACATGTGCTTCCTGACGAAGTGCCCCTACGTCCCGCCGCACCCGTTCAACGTCGACTTCCCCCATCTCATCCTGCGCTATCGCGCGGCCAAGCGGCGAGCGGGCGAGAAGCAGCGGGTCCGCGAGGAGCTGGGCCGCACCGACCGCAACGGCAGGCTGGCCAAGCCCGTGGCCGGGCTCGTCAACTGGGCGACGGCGCGTGAGAACACTCCGCTGCGCAAGCTGATCGAGGCGATCGCGCAGATCGACGCCGAGGCCGAGCTGCCGCGCTATCATTCGAAGACGGCAAGCGACCGCCTGAAGGTCCCCGTCCCGCCGAACCCCGAGGGGCCGGCCCTCGGCAGGAAGGCCGTGCTCTATGCGACCTGCTTCGTCGACTACAACAACCCCGACACCGCGGTCGCCGCCGCCCGGGTGCTGGCCCTGCAGGGGGTCGAGGCGAAGCTGGTCTACCCGGAGTGCTGCGGCATGCCTCAGCTCGAGGCGGGCGACCTGGCGGATGTCGCGGGCCGCGCCGAGCGCGTGGCCGCGGCCCTGCTCCCCTACGTGGACGACGGGCACGAAGTGATCGCGCTCACCGCCAGCTGCGGGCTGATGATGAAGTTCGAGTGGCCGCTGCTGCTGCCCGAGAGCGAGCCGGTGAAGCGGCTGGCGGCCGCCACCCGCGACATCTCCCAATACGTCGTCGAGCTTTCCCGCGCCCACGGCCTCGCGCCGGGCCTGAAGCCCATCGAGGGCGGGGTGGTGGTGCACCACGCCTGCCACGCCCGCGCCCAGAACATGGGCGCCAAGTCGGCCGAGATGCTGCGGCTGATCCCCGACACCGAGGTGGCTCTCGTCGAGCGCTGCTCGGGCCACGGCGGCACCTTCGGGGTGATGAAGGACACCCGGCCGGTGGCCAACAAGGTCGGCCGCGCCGCCGCCCGCCAAGTGGCCGCCCGCGGCGCCGAGACCCTCTGCTCGGACTGCCCGCTGGCCTGCAAGCACCTGGGCCAGCTGCTTTCGGCCGAGGCGCCGCGCGGGGCTTCGCCTGAGCAGGCCCACCCCATCGAAGTCCTGGCCCGCGCCTACGGGGCGCTTTGACAAGGGAGGACGCCATGCCCGCCCACGAACGCTGGATCACCCGCGAGGATCTCATCCCCGACGACGAGTTCGCCCGTCTGCGTCGCGAGCGGCGCGCCCAACTGCTGCCGATCAAGCGGCTGCGCCGCGTGGCGCTGGGGCCGTTATGCACGGTCTATTTCGAGAGCTACGAGACCATGCTCTTCCAGATCCAGGAGATGCTGCTGATCGAGAAGGGCGGGGAGGCGCAGGTGGCCGACGAACTGGCCGCCTACAATCCGCTGGTGCCGCAGGGCTCGGAACTGGTCGCCACGGTGATGTTCGAGATCGACGACCCGGTGCGCCGCGCGGCCACGCTGGCCAGGCTCGGCGGGGTCGAGGAGCGCTTCTTCCTGCAGATCGGCGCCGACAAGGTTCCGGGAACCCCGGAGGAGGACGTCGAGCGCACCCGCGAGGACGGCAAGACCTCGTCCGTCCATTTCATCCGCTTCCGGCTGGCGCCGCCGCAGATCGCACTGTTCCGCGACCCGTCGACCAGCATCATGATCGGCTGCGACCACGAAGGCTACAGCCACCTGGCGGGCCTGTCGCCCGCGACCCGGGCGGAGCTCAGCCGCGACTTCGCCTGAGCGGGCGGGGCGCACGATGCTGACCTTCACCCCGCGCCGCCACGGCCGCGGCGAGCGCGTGTTTTTGGTGGAGTTCGTTTACCAGCCCGAAGGAGACGGCCTCGGAGGATAGGGGCGTCGCCCCTTCCGCGGCGAAACGCGCCGGCGACATCGGCATGCAGCTGTGTCAAAAACCGCGCGGAGCTGGGGGCGGTCCTGAGGCGCCCTGGGCGTCGGTTTGGAGTGAACGCCCCATGGCCAGGCGCGAGATGCAACTCGTAGTCGGCGGACGCCTTCCGAAGATCCCGGTGGCCGTGTTCAGCACACGCGAGCAGGCCGAAGCCTACTGCGCCCGCCACAGCGCCTGGTACGGCGCCGACCACCCCCTGAACCCGCTGGAAGTTCGTCCCATCGAGGTCGATCCGGAGCCGGCGGCGCTGGCCGATCCGCCAGGTGACAGTTTCCGCCGCCCGGAGTTGCGCCCGGCCGCCGTCGGCCACGTCGAGCGCCATGTGGGGAGCGCGTCGCCCGACAGCCCTTTCGGCCAGGTCCTGCAGCTGCGGACCTAGTCCTGCGCCAGGCCCTGCACCACCTCCGTGTCGAGACCTCCGGCCGCGGGCTGGTGGAGATCACGCGCGAGGTGCGCGCCTGGGCCGAGGGGCAGGGGATGCGCACCGGCCTGCTCACGCTCTTCTGCCGCCACACCTCGGCCTCGCTGGTGATCCAGGAGAACGCCGACCCGGACGTGCGCGCCGACCTCGAGGCCTGGTTCGAGCACATGGCGCCCGAGGCGCCCGGCCGCTACCTGCACGACACCGAGGGGGCGGACGACATGCCGGCCCACATCAAGGCGGCCCTGACCGGCGTGCAGCTCTCCATTCCCTTGGGCGGGGGGCGGCTGGCGCTCGGGACCTGGCAGGGAATCTATCTCTTCGAACACCGCACCGCGCCGCACCGGCGCGAGGTGGTTCTGCATCTCCTGGGCGAGTGAGCGGAACCCGGCCGGGCCGGGGTTGTTCTCACACCAACCGAAATGGGAGAGATGCCTGATGATCCGTCCCCTTCTCGTGGGCGTGGCCGCAGTGGCCCTGACGCTCGCCGCGTGCCAACGCAACGAGACGACCGCCGAAAGCCCGGGCCAGAGCGCGCCCGTCAACGCCGCCCAGGACGCCATGAGCTCCGCCGTCGGGGCGGTCTCTTCGGCCACGCTCGGCCAGACGACCGAAGGCTTCGCGACCAACGCGGCGATCAGCGACATGTACGAGATCGAGGCCGGCAAGCTCGCCCAGGAAAAGGGCCAGGCCGCCGCGGTGAAGGAGTTCGGCGCGATGATGGTCAAGGACCACACCGCCATCTCGACCGAGATGAAGCCGCTGGCCCAGGCGGCCAACGTTACCCTGCCCACCGAGCTCGACGAGCGGCGCAAGGGCCTGCTGGACAACCTGCGGGCCGCCAACGGCGCGGATTTCGACCGCGTCTACATCGACCAGCAGGTCGCCGCCCACGAGGAGGCGCACAACCTGCACTCCGGCTACGGCCAGGACGGGGGCGATGCGGGCCTCAAGGCCTTTGCGGCCAAGACCGCGGAAGTCGTGAGGGGCCACCTGGACCGCGTTCGGGGCCTGCAAGCGGGCGCCGCCGCGGCTCCAGCCAACTAGCGCTTCTGGATTTCTGAGCGGGCCGCTCGCCTTCCGCTCCGGCGGCGGACGGGCGGCCTTCTGCTATCTGCCCGCCAGCCAGCGCATGCGGTAAGCGTTGACCGCGGTCTCGCCGAGCCGGCCGACCAGGCCCCAGTTCGCCACCGCCCCCACCGGCGCGCCGACCACCGGCAGCATCTGGGCGAGCTTGGCCAGGTCGATGTAGTCCCGGTACTCCTGCTGGAACCGGCGCCAGTCGAAGGCCTCGAAGCTTTGCGGACAGTCGGCCGGGCCCCAGGCCTCGACCTTGCGGAAGACGTCGGCCCGGTGCTCGGCGCTGGAGAAGGCCAGCTCGAACAGGTGCAGCACGAAGAGCCGCTCGGCGAACTGCTGGCCATCGTGGCCGTAGATCGCCGCCAGGTCGAACAGCAGCTTGATCTTGATGCCGATCAGGATCGGAAAGTCGGCCGCCGCCATCCAGAAGCCGCCGGCCCCGGTGACCCCGCCCTCCACCGCGGCGGTGCGGCGGTAGTTGCGGATGAAGTCGGCCGCGCGGGCGTCGCGGTCCTCCAGCGACAGGCCCGCCAGCGGCTGGGCGGTGGTCATGTCGGCGCCGACCAGGATGGCCCGCGTCATCCGCTCCATCACCGCCGTGACGGCCTGGTGCACCTTCTCGGGGATCACCCGGTTGATCCGCTGCTGGACGCCGCGGGTCGCGCGGTTCCAGGCGCTGGGCGGGGCCAGCATCTTCTCGCGCCAGCGCGCGACCTCGCCCTGGGCCCAGTGCTCGTAGGCCGTCGCGGAAACGAAAGCGGGCGGGCCCGAGGTCATCAGGCCCGCCCTTTAGAGACTCTCGCGGCCGCGGGCTATGTCCTGGAACGCCAATTCCGGCGTTCTGGGAAGCCGTCCACCAGCGGCGCGTCCAGGCGGGAGAAGATATCAGATCGCCGCCTCTCAGGCGCGGGCGGTCACCAGCCAGCAGGCCGCCGTCACCTTCAGCCGGTCGCGTCGCGAGGTCTGACGGCGCAGCCGTGCTAGCCTCGCCACATGAGCGGGCTTCCACTTTCCGGGTTTTCGGCCCTGGTCACCGGCGCCGCCAGCGGCATGGGCCGCGCGACGGCCGAACTGCTGGCGAGGCAGGGCGCAAAGGTCGCCGTCACCGACGTCTCCGAGGCCGGCGCGGCGGCGGTCGCGCAGGGGCTGGCGGCCGAGGGGCTGGCGGCGCGGGCCTGGGCGCTGGACGTGACCGACGCGGGCCGCATCGCAGCGGTCGTCGGCGAGGCGGCGGGAGCCTTCGGCGGCCTCGACATCCTGGTCAACAACGCCGGCGTCTCAGGCTTCTCGCCACTTGGATCGGACGACTACGAGAGCGTCTGGGCGCGCTCGCTGGAGGTGCTGCTCACCGCCCACCAGCGGCTGGTCCGCGCGGCGCTGCCCCACCTGAAGGCCTCGGCCAGCCCGCGGATCGTCAACGTCGCCTCCACCGAGGCGCTGGGCGCGACCGCCTTCGACAGCCCCTATGCGGCGGCCAAGGCCGGGGTGGTCGGCCTGACCCGGGCCATGGCGGTGGAGCTCGGCCGCGACGGAATCTGCGTCAACTGCGTCTGCCCGGGGCCGATCCTCACCGGCATGACCGCGGGCATTCCGGAAGCCGACCGCGCCACCTTCGCGCGGCGACGCACTGCGCTCGGCCGCTACGGCCGGCCGGAGGAGGTGGCGCACGTCATCGTGAGCCTGTGCGCCCCCGCCGCCTCCTACATTACCGGCGCGATCATCCCGGTGGACGGCGGGCTCAT
>JAQVDF010000110.1 GCA_028698405.1 Phenylobacterium sp.
TAGATCGTGGTGGCCTTGCCGAACAGCCAGCCGCGGACGGAGGCCAGTTCCTCGGCGGTGAAGGCGTCGCCTTCCCAGCCAAGACCCTGGTGGCCCATGACCTCCAGCGTCAGTTCGGCGCGGTCCTGCAGGGTCTTGGTGCCGGCGTTCTTCATGATCGAAGTCGCCGCTGTCGGGCCCTGGTTGGACTTGCTCTCCAGCATCGCGCGCAGGGCGGTCTGTTGGAAGGCGCGCAGGTCCATGTCGTTCATGATGATGCGGGTGCGCAGATCCGAGTCCGCGATGCGGCCCTTCTCGTCGACACCGACATACTCCTTGGCCAGCTTGGACAGGCTGCGGCCACCGCCGCCGCCACCACCCGGGCCGGCGCCCGACAGGCTGTTGCGCTCGTGCTGCAGCAGGCGCTTGGCGATGGTCCAGCCGCCGTTCAGCGGGCCGACCAGGTTTTCCTTCGGCACCTTAACGTCGGTGAGGAAGGTTTCGCAGAACGGCGAGTTGCCGGCGATCAGCTTGATCGGACGGACTTCGACGCCCGGCGTCTTCATGTCGAAGAGGACGAAGGAGATGCCTTCGTGCTTCTTCGTCGTGTCGGTGCGGACCAGGCAGAAGCACCAGTCGGCGTATTGCGCGCCGGAGGTCCAGATCTTCTGGCCGTTGACGAGGAAGTGGTCGCCCTTGTCCTCGGCGCGGGTCTGCAGGCTGGCCAGGTCGGAGCCTGCGCCCGGCTCGGAGAAGCCCTGGCACCAGGCGATCTCGCCGCGGCAGATCGACGGGATGTGCCGCTGCTTCTGCTCTTCGTTGCCGTACTCGAGCAGGGTCGGGCCGAACATCATCACGCCCATGCCGCCGATCGGGTTGTAGGCGCCGATGCGGCCCATTTCCTGCTGCAGGACGCGGGCTTCGGCCGGGGTCAGGCCACCGCCGCCGTACTGCTTGGGCCAGGTCGGAACGCCCCACCCCTTTTCGCCCATGCGCTTGCGCCACAGTTCCTGGTCGGGGGTCGGCTCGACGCGCTCTTCGCGCATCGCCGGGTTGGGACCGCCCTTGAGGGAGGGGGGGAAGTTCGCTTCCAGCCACTCCCTGGCTTCCTTGCGGAAGTTTTCGAGATCGCTGCCGCCGAAGTCGGCCATCAATAACTCCTGAAAATTCTCAATCGAAAGCATCCCGTTACACCGGCCAAGCCGCCCGCTCCAGTCTGCCGTTGCGGCAGGGAGCGGCGCAGCCGGCCGGCGCGCCGGGTTACTGCTTCTGGGTCATCTCGGGCAGGCCAAGGATCCGCTTGGTGATGATGTTGTTCTGGATCTCCTGGGAGCCGCCGAAGATGGTGGTCGCCTTACCGGAGAGCCACTGACGCACGGTCTGCAGCTCTTCCTTGGTGAAGTCGTCGCCGTCCCAGCCCAGGCCCTGATGCCCCATGATCTCGAGCAGCAGCTCGGAGCGCTGCTGACCGATCTGGGTGCCCGAGTTCTTCATCACCGAGGTGGTGGCGGTCGGGTTCAGGTTGCCCTTGGCCTCGGCCACCGCCCGCGCCAGCGTCAGGCTGTGGGCCTTGGCGTCGATCATGTGGGCGGCGATGCGGGTGCGCAGGTCGAGGTCGGCGATGCGGCCCTTCTCGTCCACGCCCACGTAATTCTTGGCGATGTCGGCGACCGAGGCGGCGCCGCCCATCATCCGCCCGCCGCTCTGGCCCGAGCGTTCGTGCTGCAGCAGGCGCTTGCCCACGGTCCAGCCGCCGTTGAGCGGGCCGACCATGTCGTTCTTTTCGACGCGGGCGTTGGTGAAGAAGGTTTCGCAGAACGGCGAGTTGCCGGCGATCAGCTTGATCGGACGCGCTTCCACGCCCGGCTGGTGCATGTCGATCAGCACGAAGGAGATGCCCTCGTGCTTCTTGGAGGTGTCGGTGCGCACCAGGCAGAAGCACCAGTCGGCGTACTGGGCGCCCGAGGTCCAGATCTTCTGGCCGTTGACCACCCAGTGGTCGCCGGCGTCCTCGCACTTGGTCTGCAGCGAGGCGAGGTCGGAGCCGGCGCCCGGCTCGGAATAGCCCTGGCACCAGCGCAGCTCACCGCGGACGATCGGCGGAATGTGGCGGCGCTTCTGATCCTCGGTTCCGTACTCGAGCAGGGTCGGGCCGAACATCGAGGTGCCCATGCCGGCCACCGGGTTGTAGGCGCCGATGCGGTTCATCTCCTGCTGCAGCACGCGGGCCTGCGGGCCGGTCAGGCCGCCGCCGCCGTACTCCTTCGGCCAGGTCGGCGTGCCCCAGCCCTTGTCGGCCATCGCCTGCTTCCAGCGCTTGCGGTCGTCGCTTTCGGGGGCCGGTCCTTCGCCGGCGTATTCGTCCGTGCCGCGCAGGGACTTCGGGAAATTTTCTTCGAGCCAAGCCCGCGCCTCGGCGCGGAAGGCGTCCAAATCAGCGCCGCCGAAATCGGCCATATTCGAAATCCTCCAAAATCATCTGTTCGTTGTCCGGTCTAATGGGCCGGTGGGTCAGTTGGACTGGGTGGTGTCGGGCAGCCCCAGGATCCGCTTGGAAATGATGTTGTTCTGCACTTCGTACGATCCGGCGAAGATAGTCGTGGCCTTGCCGCCAAGCCAACTGCGAACTGTGGTCTTTTCCAGATCGCTGAACTCGTCACCATCCCACCCCAGGCCCTGGTGGCCCATGATTTCGATCAAGAGCTCCTGCCGCTGATGGGTGATGACGGTGTTGGCGTTCTTCATGATCGAGGTGGTGGCCGAGGGATTCTGATTGCCCTTGGCCTCGGCGATCGCCCGATACTGGGTCAGCACGAAGGCATGCCGGTCGATGTCGTTGGCGGCGATGCGCAACCGAAGGTCGCTGTCGGCGATGCGGCCCTTCTCGTCCACGCCGACGTAGTCCTTGGCCAACTGCGCCGGCGCCGGCCCCGCCTCGCTGCGCGGCCGCGAGGAGCCGGAGCGCTCGAACTGCAGCAGCCGCTTGCCCACGGTCCAGCCGCCGTTCAGCGGGCCGACCATGTCGTTCTTCTCGACACGCGCGTTGGTGAAGAAGGTCTCGCAGAAGGGCGAGTGGCCGGCGATCAGCTTGATCGGGCGCACCTCGACCCCGGGCTGGTGCATGTCGATCAGCACGAAGGAGATGCCCTCGTGCTTCCTCGTGGTGTCGGTCCGGACCAGGCAGAAGCACCAGTCGGCGTACTGGGCGCCCGAGGTCCAGATCTTCTGGCCGTTCACCAGCCAGTGGTCGCCGGCGTCCTCGCACTTGGTCTGCAGCGAGGCGAGGTCGGAGCCTGCGCCCGGTTCGGAATAGCCCTGGCACCAGCGGATTTCACCGCGCACGATGGGAGGCAGGTGGCGCTGCTTCTGGTCCTCGGCGCCGTACTCCAGGAGGGTCGGCCCGATCATCGAGACGCCCATGCCCGCCATCGGATTGTAGGCGCCGATGCGGTCCATCTCTTCGGCCAGCACTACCGCCTGAGGGCCGGTCAGCTCGGCGCCGCCGTACTGCCGGGGCCAGGTGGGCGCGCCCCAGCCCTTGTCGGCCATCGCCTGCTTCCAGCGCTTGCGGTCTTCGGTCTCCGCCGCCGGGCCTTCGCCCGGGGTCATGTCGTCGGCGCCGCGGAGGGAGGCGGGGAAATTCTCTTCGAGCCACCCGCGAGCTTCGGCCCGGAATGCGTCGAGATCGGCGCCGCCAAAGTCGGCCATCGAAATTCCTCCACCTTTTCTATTACTTAGGTGGCACTATAGCACAATGACCAAGGCGGCGGGAGTCCGGCTGGCTCTCTGGTCAAAACGGGTGGGGAGAGGGGTGACGGGCAGGGGGCGCGCCCCGCCCGCCACCGACCTTTCCCGCGTCAGCCCTTGGCGGGGTCCGGCAGGCCGAGGACCCGCTTGGAGACCACGTTGAGGTTGATCTCGCTGGTGCCGCCTTCGATGGAGTTGCCCTTCGAGCGCAGCCAGGCGCGGGTGGTCGCCAGTTCGTCGCGGTCGAAACCTTCGCCTTCCCAGCCGAGGCCCTGGCCGCCCATCGCCTCGACCATCAGCTCGTTGCGGTCCTGGGCGATCTTGGCGCCGGCGTACTTCATGATCGAGGTGGCCGCGGACGGGCCTTGGTTGGCCTTGGCCTCGTCGGCCGCGCGGCGGACGGTGAGCTGGAAGCTCTTCGCCTCGATCAGGTGGTCGGTGATGCGGCGGCGCAGGTCGTGGTCGGCCAGCCGGCCGGTCTCGTCGACGCCGACGTACTCCTTGGCCACTTCCTGCACCGTCTTGACCGCGGTCGGCGCGCCGATGTTGCCGCCGCCCAGGCCCGCCGAGATGTTGTCGCGCTCGAACTGCAGCAGCCGCTTGGCGATGGTCCAGCCGCCGTTCAGCGGACCCCAGAGCTGGTCCTTCGGCACCTTAACGTCGGTGAAGAAGGTCTCGCAGAAGGGGCTGGTGCCGTTGATCAGCCGGATCGGGCGGACCTCGACGCCCGGCGTCTTCATGTCGATCAGCAGGAAGGAGATGCCTTCGTGCTTCTTGGTCGGATCCGTGCGGACCAGGCAGAAGCACCAGTCGGCCAGGTTGGCGCCCGAGGTCCAGATCTTCTGGCCGTTGACCAGGTAGTGGTCGCCCTTGTCCTCGGCGCGGGTTTGCAGCGACGCCAGGTCGGAGCCCGAGCCCGGTTCGGAGTAGCCCTGGCACCAGCGGACCTCGCCCTTGATGATCCCCGGCAGGTGCTGGCGCTTCAGCGCCTCGGTGCCGTACTCGATCAGGGTCGGGCCGAACATCATCACGCCCATGCCGCCGATCGGGTTGCGGGCGCCGATGCGGGCCATCTCCTCGGCCAGCACGCGGGCTTCCTGGCGCGACAGGCCGCCGCCGCCGTATTCCTTCGGCCAGGTGGGCGTGCCCCAGCCCTTGTCGCCCATCTTCTGACGCCACTGGTCCCAGGCGGGATCGAACTCGGTCGACATCGACGCCTGCATCTGCCGGCGCGGATCGTTGCGCAGTTCCTGCGGGAAGTTCTCTTCCAGCCAGGCGCGGGCTTCCTTCCGGAAGGCCTCGAGGTCGGTTCCGCCGAAATCGGCCATGGGATCGTTTCCTTATTGCTTAATCGGGTCAGGCAGGCCGAGGACCCGCTTGGCCACCACATTGATATTCACTTCCGAGGTGCCGCCCTCGATCGAATTGCCCTTGGAGCGGAGCCAGCCGCGGGTGGCGGTCAGCTCGTGGCCCTTGAAGGCGTCGCCCTCCCAGCCCAGGCCCTGATGGCCCATCGCCTCGATCATCAGCTCGCTGCGCTCCTGCGCGAACGAGGCGGCGGCGTATTTGATGATCGAGGTGGCCGCCGACGGTCCGCCGCCGGCCCGGCTCTCCGCGGCGCTGCGGGCGATGGTCATCTGCAGCGCCTGGAAGTTCATCTTGTTCTCGGTGATCCGCCGGCGAAGGTCGCCGTCCGCCAGCCGGCCGGTCTCGTCGACGCCGACGTAGTTCTTGGCGATCTGACCCAGGTCGCCGGCCGCGCCGCCCGCGCCGCCGCCGCCTCCGAAGCCGCCGGAGATGTTCTGGCGCTCGTACTGCAGCAGCCGCTTGGCGATCTCCCAGCCGCCGTTCAGCCGGCCGACCATGTTCCCCTTCGGGACCTTCACGTCGGTGAAGAAGGTCTCGCAGAAGGGGCTCTCGCCGCTGATCAGCCGGATCGGCCGGGTCTCGACGCCCGGCGAGCTCATGTCGATCAGCACGAAGGAGATGCCCTCGTGCTTCTTGGAGGTGTCGGTGCGCACCAGGCAGAAGCACCAGTCGGCCTTGTCGGCGTAGCTGGTCCAGATCTTCTGGCCGTTGATCAGCCAGTGGTCGCCCTTGTCCTCGCAACGGGTCTGCAGGGACGCCAGGTCGGAGCCCGCGCCGGGCTCGGAGTAGCCCTGGCACCAGCGGATCTCGCCGCGGACGATCTTCGGCAGGTGCTCCTTCTTCTGCTCCTCGTTGCCGTATTCGAGCAGCACCGGGCCCAGCATCCAGATGCCGAACGAGGCCAGCGGCTGGCGGTAGCCGCCGCGCTGCAGCTCCTGTTCGACCACCCGCGCCTGCGCCGGCGAGAGGCCTGCGCCGCCGTATTCCTTGGGCCAGGTGGGTGCGGTCCAGCCCTTTTCGGCGACCCGCCGCATCCAGACGATGTGCGGGTCGTCGCTGTTCGCGAACCGGCGCCCGCCCCAGATCGCCTCGGGGTCGGTCGTCGGGCGGGGGGCCTTCAGTTCAGGGGGATAGTTGGCCTCCAGCCAGGCTTTCACCTCGCCGCGGAACGCCTCCAGCTCTGCACCGCCGAAGTCGGCCATGAAGGTCTCCTGCCTGCCGGTTCGAACTCGCGCGCACCATAGCGCCCGGCGCCCCAAGGACAAGGGTTTCGAACGGGTGTTTGAGGTCTCAGCGGCCGGTCGTCACGCCCAGCAGGTTGACCAGGTGGACCAGCAGCAGCACCGCCAGGGCGGCGCTGGTCAGCATCAGCCCGCGCCAGGGGATCAGCCGCGGACCGCGCATCGGATCGGGCTTGCGCGCGCCGCGCCAACCGCTGAACAGGGCGACCAGGGCGGCGGCGGCGAGCAGGACGGCGGTCAGTTCGATCCCCATGCCGCCCCCTAACCCGGCCCGGCGCGGCTTCCAAGAGCCGCCTGGGAAGGCCCGCCCCGCGCGCGTTTAACCTTTCATTGACCCTATCGTCCGAAGGCTGGAGACAGCCCACCCGGACGCCGCGCCGTCATCCACAGGTGATCGCCGTGGACGCAATATCTTGCGTCTTGGTCGCGTTTACACCCCAGGAATCGGTGGATAGCGTCGAGACTGGGGTTGGAGACGATTCGATATGACGGCGGGGGCGCCCTGGAGCGTGAAGGGGATCGATCCGAAG
>JAQVDF010000111.1 GCA_028698405.1 Phenylobacterium sp.
CGCCTGGGTCAGCAACAGCTGGCCGACCCCGCCCAGCAGGCCCATGACCACCAGGATCGCCAGGGTGAAGGGCTCCGGCGTCACCCAGGCGAACGGCAGGCTGGCGAGGCCGAACAGCATGCCGGCGAGGGTGAAGTAGAAGACGATGGTCGGCCCCGGTTCGGTGCGGCCGATCTCGCGGATGGCGATCATCGCGCCCGCCGCACCCAGGGCGCCGGCGAGGCCGAACAGCACACCCACGTTGGCGAACTCGGTAGGGCTGGGGCGCACCATGATCAGCACGCCGACGAAGCCCACGGCCACCGCGCCCCAGCGGTGTTTGCCGACCTTCTCCTTCAGGATCAGCGCCGAGAGCGCGGTCATGAACAGCGGCGCGGCGAAAGAGATGGCGGTGGATTCGGTCAGCGGCAGCAGCGAGGCGGCGAAGAAGCCGCAGACCATCCCGGTCAGCCCGACCACGGCGCGCGCCAGGTGGCCCAGCGGCCGGCGCGTCTTGAGCACCCTCAGGCCCGTGGTCGGCAGGATGTAGATGGCCAGCGGGATGAACGCGAAGGCGTTGCGGAAGAAGACGATCTCGAGGACCGGGATCCCCTGCCCGGCGGTCCACTTCACGCCCGCGAACATGGCGGCCATGCACGCCATCGCCCCGACGCGGTAGGCGATGCCGAGGCCGATGCGCTGGGCGTCGGGGCGGTCGGAAGCGGTGGCGGCCACGGGGACTCTAACGAAACGGGGAGGCGAGGCTCCGTCCTTAGCCGCCGAACCGGATTAGCGAAACTGCGCCGTGGGCGCGGCCTTTTGGCCGCGCCTCGCGGCTCGGGTCAGGTGATCCGCTTGGGCGAAATCGGATCGCTGGCGGGGAAAGTCTCCTCGACCGCCTCGTCGAGCAGCTGGTCCTGCCGCTCGTCGAGGTCGTCGCCCTCCTCGAGATCGCCCGGCGCCGACTCGGCGGCCTTGTCGGCGTTGTGCTGGCCGCCGCTGGCGCGCTCGATGGAGGCGGGGCGGTCCCGCCGGTCCTTGTCGGTCTCGGAATGCGGTCGGATCGGGTTCATGGGGGTCCTCGTCTAGCCCTCTGTTGGAGGGGTAACGGGGCCGTGCCGCGAGCGTTCCTCGGCTATTCGTCCTCTTCTGGAACATAGCGTTCCCAGAGATAGGGCTCGTCCTCGCCGTCCTTGAAGTAGCCCACGAGGTCCGGACCCGGGTCGTCGTCGACGTCGTAGAGTCCCATGTCCGGCGCGCCGTCGCGGTCCTCGTCGATCAGCACGGTGTCGACATCCCCGTCTCCGTCGACATCGACCCTGACGTCGAAGGGCTCCGACTCGTCGTCGGGTTCGAAAAAGACCGCGTCGCCCTCCCCGTCGCAGTCGAGGTCCATGAAGGTGGCGTCGCCGGGCGGATCCTTCTTGCGCCAAAAGCCCACGACTTCGCCCTCGCAGGCGGCCGTCCCGGCGTCGTCGCTCACGGGCGCTGGAAGCGCGCCGCGGTCGCCTTCGCGGGCCAGGAAGGCCTTCACGTCGTCGCCGGAGACTGCGTAATTCAGCCCCTCGCCTTCGGCCAGGAAGCTGTTGATGCCGACCACCCGGCCCTGGTCGTCGAGCAGCGGCCCGCCGGAGTTGCCGGGATTGATGGGCGTCTGGGTCTGGACCACCGTCGCCTGGTGCGAGGAGTCGTCGAAGGCCCACTGGTAGTTCCGGCGGATCTGGCTGACCACGCCGCGGGTGTAGATCCACTGGCCGCCGCCCGGATGGCCGATGGCGTGGACGTCGGCGCCGATCTGCAGCTCGTCGACTCCGGCGATCGGCAGAGGGGCGACCCCGGCCGGCACATCGTCCACCTGCAGCAGCGCCAGGTCCGCCGGGCCGTCGCGTTTGACGACCTTGGCCAGCCGCAGGTCGGCCTTGGTGATCTCGGCCCCCTCGACCGCCGGCTTGAAGACCACCCCGACCTCGGGCGCGGGGCCCACCACGTGCAGGTTGGTGACGATCTTTCCGTCGGCGCCGACCAGCACGCCCGAGCCGACACCCTCGCCGCTGACCACCAGCACCACGGCGGGCGAGGCCTTGCGGTAGATCTCCGCCTCGCGCGGGCCACGCGTCGCGGCCCGGGCGTCCGGCTTGAGGCCGGCGAGCGCGCCCGCGAACTGGCCGAGCGGCATCGACGGGCGCAGCGCCCGGCGCGCCTCGCCGGCGGGAAACCGCGCGCCGACCGGGCCACGTCCGGCAGTCGCGCCCGCCTCCGCCGCAATCATGGGCCGCCCGACCAACTCTTCCGGCGAGGCGGCCTGAGCGTATGATGGCATTGCGAGGACGAGAATCGTCGCGCCGGACTTGAGCCATTTCATGCGCGACTTCCCCCGCTGCGCCCCAATACAACGAAGGCTAACGGCGTTGCCTATCCTGGCAAGCCTGTTCTTGGCGCTGGCAGGGCCGGCGTCCGCGGCGCCGCCCCAGGCCGAGGCCGCGCGGCTGTTCGCCGGCGGCAAGGCGGCCGCGGCGCGCGATCTGCTGGCCGCCGAGCTCTCGACGCCCGCGGCGAGGGAGCCGAAGGCGCGGCTCGGCCTGCTCGAAACCCTGCTCGACATTTGCCTGCAGAGCCTCGACCTCGCCTGCGTCCAGGCCCACTCCCCGGACTACGGCGAGACCGCGGGCAAGGTCGCCGAAGGGCTGGCGCCGCCGCCCAGGCTGCAACTCTCCCGCAAGACCCTCGTCTACCTGGACCACCAGCGGCTCGCGACCGGACGGCCCGAGGCGGTCAGGGCGGTGCTGGAGCGGCCGGACTGGCAGGCCGAGTTTCCCGGCGACGTTCCGCTCTACCTCCGCCGCCAGCTCGTGCTCGCCGAGGCCCTGCTGCTCGACGGCGACTTCTCCGGGGCGACGCGGGCGGTGGACAGGGTGCTGTCGCTGATCGCGTCTCTGGAGAACCCTCAGGAGTCCCCCTACTGGACCGCTCACGCCCTGGTCGAGTCAGCGTCGATGCTGATGCACGTAGGCGACGGCGAGCGAGCCTTCGGCGTCTACCTCGCGAGCCGGGAGCTGATCTACCTCGGCACGCCGGCCCTCAGCGTCGATGCGGTGCGGCTGCGCCTCGTCGAAACGCGGCTGCTGCAGGAGCGCAACGAGCTGGCGGCCGCGCGCCACGCCGCCGAGGCGGGCCTGGAGACGCTGGCCTGGATCGAAGTCGGGCCGCAGGTCCGCGACCGGCTGGCGGGCGACCTGCGCACGCTCCAGGCGGTGATCTGCACCGCCCTCGCCGACCGGGCCTGCGCGCGGGCGGCCATCGACGCCCATCCGCTGGCCGCGGCGTTCGAGACTGCCCGACCGCCGGCGTCGTACGGCGAAGTCAGCTATCTGGCGGCCCGGGCGCTGGTCGCCTCGGTGGAGAGCCGGGCCGATCCCGCCGCCGCGTCGGCCCTCGCCCGGCCGGTCGCCTTCGAGACGCCCGGCGTGCCGCGCGACTACGTCGAGATGTACCGGCAGGCGGGACTGGCGATGCTGCAGCCGCCGGGTCCGGCCCGCGCTGCAGCCATCCGGGCGATGAGCCGCACCATCGCCGGCTACGCGCGCACCCAACACCAGAACGCCTTCGCCACCGGCTACCGGCCCGGCGTCGTCGACCAAATCCTGATCCTTCTGGGCCTGAGCCAGGTAGAGGCGGCGATGCCGGCCCAGGACCGGGAGGCCGCTTTCGCCCTCTTCCAGCTCGTCGGGCGCATCGGGCCGAGCTTCGACGCCGACGCTCTGACCCGGCTGTCGCAAGCCCGCGACGGCGCCGAGCGGCGCGGCCTCCACCAGGCGCTGCGGCTGCGGGCCCGCCGGGACCGGCTGGAGCGCGAGGCGCTGAAGGCGGTGTCAGGCCGGGCCGTCGTGACGCCTGTCGCCGGCGCGCCGCTCCGCTACGATTTCGCCCGCCGCGCCCGTTTCCGCGATTTCGCGCAAGGGCTGACCCGGCCCGGGCCCGTGCTTCGGCCCGCCGCCAATCTCGTGACGCTGTCCGAACTGCAGGCGGTGCTGGCGCCCGGCGAAGCGGCCATCGCCTTCTCTCCGGCCGGCGGCGGCGAGGCGGCCTACATGTGCGTGCGGAGGGACCGCGTCGTGCAGGCGCGTGCGCCCGTCGATCCCGCCCGACTCCAGCTCGACATCAAGCTGCTGCAGGCCGCCCTGACCGCCGGCCACGCCCCGTCCGAGGCGCTCGACGTGCAGTTCCCCGTCGCCGCGGCGGTGCGGCTGCGCCAAGCGCTCATCGGTCCGATCGCCGACTGCCTCAAGCCCGGCGACCACCTGATCTGGCTGCCGGCGCCCGCGATGGTCCCCGTGCCGATCTCGGTGATGCTGGAGTCCCAGCCGCCGCGGCTGGGCGGCGGCTGGGACCTCGCGCAGGCCGACTGGCTGGTCCGCCGCCACGCCATCACCTACGCCATGTCGGCGAGCGCCTTCGTCGCCGCGCGCCGCGCCGCCACGGCCGGCGGCTGGTCGTTCGACTTCCTGGGCGTGGGCGACCCGCTGCTGACCGGCCGCACGCGGGATGGGGCCGACCGGACGCAGATCGTGCTGCGCGGCGCCCGCGGCGCGGCGGGCCTGGCCGCCCTGGCCCCGCTGCCCGAGACCCGCGCCGAGCTCCAGCAGGCGGCCGCGGGCTTTCCCGCATCCCGGCTGCTGGTGGGCGAGGCGGCCACCGAGCGAGCCTTCCGCCGCGAGCTCGTCGGCAGCTACCGGCTGATGTCCTTCGCCACCCACGGCCTGATCCGCGACGAGCTCGACGGGCTGACCGAGCCGGCGCTGGCGTTCACGCCGGTGGACGCGGCCGATCCGTTGGACGACGGCCTGCTCACCGCCTCGGAGATCGCCGACCTCAGCCTCTCGGCGCGGTTCGTGGCGCTGTCGGCCTGCAACACCGCCGACTACGACCTCTCCCAGTTCGCCGCCGACCTGCCGGCGCTGGCTTCGGCCTTCGCCATCGCCGGCGTGCCCTCGACACTCGCCACCCTCTGGCCGGTGGACAGCGAGACCAGCCGCATGGTCGTCGCCGGCGCCTTCGAAGGGCTGGGCGCCGCGCCCGACCTGTCCCCGCCCGAGGCCCTGGCGCAGGCGCAGCGAAGCTTCCTCGCCGCCCCGCCGAGCCGCGCCCACCTGCACCCGCGCTTCTGGGCGCCCTTCATCGTGCTGGGCGACGGGCCCAGGGCCGGCAGGCCGGGACCAGCGCCGCTGCGGATCGCCGAAGCCCGGCAGCTCACCCGCGGCGGCGGCGAGACGCTCAGCGCCCGCCACGGGACGCACGGCGTCGCCGCCCGGCTGATCGCCGAGCCCGAGGGCGGCCGTTTCGCCTCCGTCGTGCAGGTGGCCGGGCCGGGCGACGAGGGCTGGCAGGCGGTCGACCGGGACGTCGGCGCCGCCGAGCTGGTGGTGACCGAGGGCGCCGTCCTGGTCGCCGCCGGATACGTCACGGGAAAGGACGGACGGGCGGCGGGGGTGCTGGAGGCGTTCGACGCCCGCACGGGGGAGGAGCTGCGGACCTGGCGCGAGGCGCGGCCCGGGGCGGACACGGCCATCCTCGCCGCCCTGCCGCTCGGCGAGCGCGGCCTGTTCGCCCTGGTCGCGGCCGACCTGGAGGCGAAGACCCCGGCGGGACGCGCGCCGACGGTGCGGCTCTACGAGGTGGACGCCGCGCTGGCCCCGCGTCTGCTGTTCGAGATCGCCGCGCCGCAGATCGACGGGATGCCCGAGGTGACGCTCGCCGTGCTCGGCGACGACCTGCTGGTGACGCTGGCGCAGCGCTACGGCCCCATGCCCACGCCCGCCCCGCCGCTGGACGATTTCGAGGCCAAGGTGTGCCTGCCGGCCCCGACGACATGGGCCGAGCTGCGCGACATCCGCACCGGCGAGCGGCGAGCCGCGGTCGAACTTCCCGGCCGGGTGGTGACCAGCGCCGCTGGCGCCGAGGACGGGGTGTTCGTCGGCGGCGCGGTGCAGGCCGACTGCGCCGAGGGCCGGCGGGCCAGCGTGGCCGTCCTGGACGCGCGCCTTTCCCTGCAGCCCTGGTGGACCGACGCGGGCGCGGCGGATTCCGAGGTGCGGGCGCTCGCCCTCGCGTCCGACGGGGCCCTCGTCATCGGCGCCCACGAGACCCTGCGGCTCGACCATCCGAGCCGCGCCGGCCAGGCGCCGCCCACCGCCGAGGAGGCGTTGGCCGGTTGGATCGACCAGCGCACGCTGGGCCTGGTGCGGCTCTCCGATCGGGCAGGAAAGGTCTCGGAGCCGCTGGTGATCGCCGCGGGCGGCGACGTCTTCATCTCGGACCTCGACGCCTCGCGGCCGGGCGAGATCCTGCTGGGCGGAGCCGTCGGCGGCGAGGCCGCGATCCTGCGGCTGGCGCGCACCGCGCCGTGAGCTGGCCCCGCCTGCTGCCCGGGCTCACCCCACCCGTCCGGCCCGCAGCGCCAGAAGGCGCGCCAGGCGACGGCTGGGCCGCTCGCTGGGCGGCGCGCCGAAGATCGCCGCCCAGCGCCGCACCTGCGCCGGATCGTCCAGGCTGATGGCCCGAACCCTCTGATTGCGCGGGATATCCTCTGACATGTCGCGCCTCGCATCACCTATCCAGCCAACGCCCGCCAAGCGCCGCCGTTCCGCCCGTAGCGCGGGCCCGTGCATCCACCTGCGCCGTCGCACGTATCTGTCGCTGGGCAGGCGCGCGGTGCGCCGGCCGAGGTCTGAGACTCCGTGAAACATTTCGCCTTGATCCTGCTGCTGGCGCCGCTCGCCGCCTGCGCCGCCCCCGGGGAGCCCTCCGGCCTCTTGTCCAGCTACGAAGGGCTCGGCGCGACCAGCAACGGGCTGCGCTCCAGCCTCGCCGAACGCCGGGAGGACG
>JAQVDF010000112.1 GCA_028698405.1 Phenylobacterium sp.
GTCGAAGCCGGCGTCGGCAAGGCGCGCGCGGGCGGCGTCCGGATCCACCACCCGCCAGGCCAACCCGCCGAAGCCGTCGGGTTCGTCCGAGGCCGGCGCCGATAGGCTGGCCCCGAACTCGACCACCGCGTTCCCGCAGCGGAAGAAGAGCTGGCGCGCGCCCCAGGCGGGGTTGGACCGGTCGAGCCGCAGATCCAGACCCAGCCGCCCGCCGAAATTGGCCACCGCCCGGTCGATGTTGCGGGTGCGGACCACCACGTGGTCGAGGGCGGCGACCGCGGCGCTCTCGCGTCCGCTGGCCGGCGAGAGGGCGAAGGCCGCCCGCGGGGCCACCAGCCGCACCGGGATGCCCGCCACGTCGAAGCCCGACGCGTCGCCGGAAAGCCCGCGGCGCTGAGCCAGTCTTGCTGCGGCGTCGACGTCGTCGGTGTCGAAGGCCAGCGCGGCGATCGCGTCGGCTTCGCCGCGGCCGACCCGCAGGGCGGTGTTGGAGAGCTGGAACCAGGCCTCCTCGCCGCGCCAGTCGGCCTGCCGGCCGAGCAGGGCGGAGAAGGCCGCCGCGGCGGCCTCGACGTCCTTCGCCGTGACGACGATGTGGTCGAGGCCGGTGATCATCAGAGGAAGTCCCTCACGTCGGCGATGTGGCCGGCGATGGCGGCTGCGGCGGCCATCGGCGGGCTCATCAGGTGGGTGCGCCCGCCGCGGCCCTGGCGTCCCTCGAAGTTGCGGTTCGAGGTCGAGGCGCAGCGCTCGCCCGGCGCCAGCCGGTCAGGGTTCATGCCCAGACACATCGAGCAGCCCGGTTCGCGCCAGTCGAACCCGGCGGCCTTGAAGATCTCGTCCAGGCCCTCTTCCTCGGCCTGGGCCTTCACCAGGCCGGAGCCCGGCACCACCATCGCCCGCACGTGCGGGGCGACCTTGCGGCCTTCGACGATCCTGGCGGCGGCGCGCAGATCCTCGATGCGGCTGTTGGTGCACGAGCCGATGAACACCCGGTCGATGCGCGCCTCGGTGATCGGCTGGCCGGCGGTCAGGCCCATGTATTCCAGCGCCCGTTCGGCGGCGGCCCGCTTGTCCGGCGTGCCGAAGGTCTCGGGCGCGGGCACTGGCTGGTCGACGCCGATCACGTCCTCGGGGCTGGTCCCCCAGGTGACCAGCGGGGCGATTTTCGCCGCGTCGATCCGCACCTCGCGGTCGAACACCGCGTCGGGGTCGGAGACCAGGGTGCGCCAGTAGGCCTCGGCCATCTCCCAGGCGCCGCCCTTGGGCGCGGCCGGGCGGCCCTTGAGGTAGGCGAAGGTGATCTCGTCGGGCGCCACAAGGCCCGCGCGCGCGCCCGCCTCGATGGTCAGGTTGCACAGCGTCATGCGGCCTTCCATCGACAGGGCCCGGATCGCCTCGCCGGCGTATTCGATGACGTAGCCGGTGCCGCCCGCGGTGCCGATCTCGCCGATCACCGCCAGGGCGAAGTCCTTGGCCCCGACGCCAGGGGCGGGCGCGCCGTCGATGGTCACCCGCATGTTCTTCGACTTCTTCTGGCGCAGCGTCTGGGTGGCCAGGACGTGCTCGACTTCCGAGGTGCCGATGCCCTGGGCCAGCGCGCCGAAGGCCCCGTGGGTCGAGGTGTGGGAGTCGCCGCAGACGATGGTCATGCCCGGCTGGGTGCGGCCCTGCTCGGGGCCGACGACGTGGACGATGCCATTGCGCACGTCGCCCATCGGGAAGAACTCGATGCCGAAGTCCTTGACGTTGCGCTCCAGGGTCTGGAGCTGCAGCCGGGCCTCTTCGTCGGCGACGGCGGCGACGCCCAGCGCCTGACCTTCGGTCGGCACGTTGTGATCGGCGACGGCGAGCGTGCGGTCGGGCCGGCGCACGCCGCGCTTGTTGCTGCGCAGCCCCGCGAAGGCCTGCGGCGTGGTCACCTCGTGGATCAGGTGCAGGTCGATGTAGAGGATCGCCTCGCCGTCCTGCTCGGCGACCAGGTGAGCGTCCCAGATCTTGTCGTACAGCGTCTTGCCGGCCATGGCGGGCATGTAGACTTCCAGGTGACGAAGGTCAAAGGCGCGCGACGTTTCGCGCCCGCCTCACTGGCGCCACGGAGCTCGGGCTCTTACCTGCCACGTAATCGCATCGTTCTGCGAATGAGGTATTCGCTCGCGCATGGCCAACGCCGCCGCTGACTGGGACCTGTTCCAGAGCCTGCACGCCGTGCTCCAGGCCGGCAGCTTCTCGGGCGCGGCCCGCGCCCGCGGCCTCACCCAGCCCACCCTCGGCCGCCACATCGAGGCGCTGGAGCAGAAGCTGGGCGGGGCGCTGTTCCTGCGCTCGCCGCGGGGCCTGCAGGCGACCGAGCTCGCCCTGGCGCTCGCCCCCCACCTCGAGGACATGGCCGCCAGCGTCGGCGCGGCCCTGCGCGACGCCGCGGGCCCGGCGGACGGCTCGGCCGGCTGCGTGCGGCTGACCGTCAGCGAGATCCTGGCCGTCGAGGTGCTGCCGCCGATCCTCGGCGAGTTCATGGAGCAGCACCCCAACGTCGAGGTGGAGCTGGTCGTCTCCAACGAGATCGAGGACCTGCTGCGCCGCGAGGCCGACATCGCCATCCGCATGGCCAGGCCCACCCAGTCGGCGCTCGTCGCCCGCCGCATCGGCGCGCTGCATTTCGGCTTCTACGCCGCGCCCTCCTACGTCCAGCGCCGCGGCCTGCCGGCCGACCTCGACGAGTTGGCGGACAAGCACGTGCTGATCGGCTTCGACCGGACCGATCCGAAGTCGATCGTCGACAAGGTGGACGTCGGCCGGCCGATCAGCCGCGACCTGTTCCGCTTCAAGACCGACAACCAGGTGGCCCAGCTGGCCGCCGTGCGCGCCGGCCTGGGCGTCGGCGCGGTGCAGCACGGCATCGCCCGCCGGGACGGACTGACCGCGGTGCTGCCGGACAAGTTCGCCTTCGACCTCGAGGTGTGGATCTGCATGCACGAGAGCCTCAAGGCCAACCGGCGCATGCGGCTGATGAGCGACCACCTGGCCGATCGGCTGAAGGCCCTGGTGGCCGAAAGCCAGCCGTGAGCGCGCTCTACGCCGGCGGCTGCCTGTGCGGCCAGGTGCGATGGCGCGCGACCGCCGAGCCGCTGAACGTGCGAATCTGCCATTGCCGCAACTGCCAGCGGGCGACCGGCGGGCCGTTCTTCGCCCGGGCCCTGTTTCCTCTGGAGGGCTTCGAATTCTCCGGCGAGCTGACCCGATTTGCGAGTTCGGCGCGGCTGGAGCGGCGCGCGTGCGCCCGCTGTGGGACGCCGATGTTCTCGGTCCCGAACGATCCGGCCGACCGGATCGGGGTCTCGCTGGCGACGCTGGACGAGCCCGACGCGCTCAAGCCGCATTGCCACGTCTTCGTGGCCTCGAAGCGGGCGTGGGTCGTGCTGGACGACGGCCTGCCGCAGTACGCGGAAGGCGCGCCCTCATAAAGTTCGCCCCCGCGCTGGGCGGGGGCGGACTGGAAACTCAGCTTTCCGGGGTCGGCTCGGCCTTGTTGGCCGCGACCATGGCCCGCTCGGCGATCCGCGCCGACTTACCGCGGCGGTCGCGCAGGTAGTAGAGCTTGGCCCGGCGGACGACGCCGCGGCGCTTCACCTCGATCGACTCGATCATCGGCGACAGCACCGGGAAGACCCGCTCGACGCCTTCGCCGAAGCTGATCTTGCGAACCGTGAAGCTCTCGTTGATGCCGGAGCCCTGGCGGCCGATGCAGACGCCTTCGTAGGCCTGAACGCGTTCGCGCTCGCCTTCCTTGATCCGCACGTTGACGCGGACGGTGTCGCCCGGCCCGAACTCGGGGATGCGGCGGTTCTGGAGGAGGCGTTCGGCCTCTTCCTTTTCGAGCTGCTGAATCACGTTCATCGTCGGTGTCCTTCGGTACTGGGCTTTACTCGCCCTTTGCCTGTTGATTGGCGAGATGCCGCTCCCAGAGGTCCGGGCGCCGCTCCCGCGTGGTGATCTCCCGCTGCGTCTTCCGCCATTTGGCGATGTCGGCGTGATGCCCCGACAGGAGCACCTCGGGGATGTCGAGCCCTTCGAACGTCCGCGGACGGGTGTACTGCGGATGCTCGAGGAGGCCGTCTTCGAAACTCTCCTCGCTCAAACTCTGCGCCTGCCCCAGAACGCCGGGCACGAGCCTTACACACGCCTCGATGGTCACCAGCGCGGCGGCCTCGCCCCCGGCCAGGACCGCATCGCCGACGGCGACCTCCTCGAACCCGCGGGAGTCGATGACCCGCTGATCCACCCCTTCGAACCGGCCGCAGAGGACGATGAGGCCAGGCCCCTTCGCCCACTCGCGGACCCGCTCCTGCGTCAGCGGACGACCCCGGGCGCTCATGTACAAAAGCGGCCGCCCGCGCAGCTCGACGCTGTCCAGCGCCGCCGCGATGACGTCCGCCCGCATGACCTGCCCCGGACCGCCACCCGCAGGGGTGTCGTCGAGGAAGCCGCGCTTATCCTTGGAAAAGGGTCGAATGTCCACTGTTTCCAGCGTCCAAAGGCCCAATTCCCGCCACGCCGTGCCGATCAGCGACACGCCGAGCGGGCCCGGGAAGGCCTCGGGGAACATGGTCAGCACGGTGGCGTCGAAGGACATGGGGCCAATGAGGGTGCAAGCGGGTCGTCGTCAAGCGCAGCGGCGGCCCGCCGCCTTGCCGAGCCGGCGCCGAGAGGCTAGAGCACCGGCTTTTCGCACGTGCAGCAAAGAATTCTTTCCATGGATTTGACCGAAAGTCTGGTCGAGACCCTCGCTCTCGAGCGCATCGAAGTGAACCTGTTCCGCGGCACGAGCCCGAACGAGGGGCCGGGCCGGATCTTCGGCGGGCAGGTGATCGCCCAGTCGCTGCTGGCGGCCTACGAGACGGTGGAGAACCGCGTCTGCCACTCGCTGCATTGCTACTTCATCCGCCCGGGCGACCCCACCATTCCGATCCTGTTCGACGTCGACCGCGCCCGCGACGGCGGCAGTTTCACGACCCGGCGGGTGGTGGCGATTCAGCGCGGCCAGCAGATCTTCAATCTCGCCGCCTCCTTCCAGGACGTCGAGGACGGCTACGAGCACCAGTTCCCGATGCCGAAGGCGCCCGGCCCCGACGAGATGGACGACGAGCTGACCGCTCAGAAGAAGCAGCTCGAGAAGATGCCCGAGGCCATGCGCAAGATGATCTCGCGCCCGCGGCCGATCGAGATGCGCGGCCGCGACAGCTTCGGCTGGACCCCGGCCGAGAACGTCGAGCCGACCTCCAACGTCTGGATTCGCGCCCGCGAGCCGATCGGCGACGACCTGCGGATGCACCAGGTGATCCTGGCCTACGCCTCGGATATGAACCTGTTGTCGACCGCCATGCGGCCGCACAAGGTCGGTTGGCAGACGCCCGGCCTGCAGTCGGCCAGCCTCGACCACGCCATGTGGTTCCACAAGCCGTCCAACTTCAACGACTGGCACCTCTACGCCCAGGACAGCCCGTCGGCCTCGGGCGGCCGCGGCTTCGTGCGCGGCTCGATCTACGACCAGGCCGGCAACCTGGTGGCCTCGGTCGCCCAGGAAGGCCTGATGCGCCAGCGCAAGCCGAAGGCCGAAGGCTGAGGGTACGCTTCCCTCCCCTTCAAGGGGAGGGAAGGCGCTACTCCGTCTCTTCGGGGCGGATGGCGATGATCTTGCCGTCGGCGAGGCGCACCTCGGGGACGGCCTCGCGGGTGAATGGGAGCCACCAGCTGGCGCCCTGGGGCGGCTGGATCTCCAAGAGGTCGCCGGCGCCGAAGTCCTGCACCGACTTGATCCTGCCCAGCGGCTCGCCCTCCGCCGTTTCGGCGGAAAGGCCGATCAGGTCCGCCAGATAGAACTCGTCTTCGTCCTCGGGCGGAGGAAGAGCCGCGCGTGGCACGTGCAGGCGAAGGCCCCGCAGGGCCTCGGCGGCCTCGCGGGTTTCGACCTCCTCGGCGCGGGCGACGATGCCGCCCTTCACGGGCCGCGCGCCGGTCAGGGTCAGCGCGGTTCCGCCGTCCTCATGCAGAAGGACCCGATAGCGGACGAGCGCCATCGGGTCCTCGGTGTAGGTCGTGATGCGGACCTCGCCCTTCACCCCGAACGCGCCGGCCACGCGGCCGACCAGGATGAGGCGCTCGGCCATCGGGCCGCCTTAGGCCTGTTCGTCCGACGCCTGTTCGGCGGCCGGGGCCTCCTCGGCGGGGGCTTCGGCGGCCGCAGCTTCCTCGGCCGGAGCAGCCTCGGCCGGAGCAGCCTCGGCGGCAGCCTCTTCGGCGGCAGGCTCCTCGGCGGGGGCGGCGGCGGCCTCAGCCGCGGCGGCGGCGCGGTCGGCTTCGCGCTGGGCCTGCTCCTCGGCGCGTTCCTTGGCCTTCTGGCCGGGCTCGCCCTTCTTCGGGTTGTTGCCGGCGGCCCACTTGACCACGCCTTCGGCGGCCAGGAAGCGCGCCACGCGATCGGTGGGCTGGGCGCCCTTCTTCAGCCACTCCTGAATTCGTTCCAGCTTCAGGGTGATCCGGTTGGGGTCGTCACGCTTCAGCAGCGGGTTGTAGGCGCCCACCTTCTCGATGAAGCGGCCGTCGCGCGGCGAGTGGCTGTCGGCGACGACGATCGAGTAGTAGGGGCGCTTCTTGGCGCCGCCACGGGCGAGACGGATCTTCAGCATAGTTGGTCCTTGGCAGTTATTTCTTGAAGGGGTTGAAGCCAGGCGGCAGCGCGCCGCCGCCCAGGCCGGGAAGTTTGAGGCCGACGGGGCCGCCGAGGCCCGGCAGCTGGCCGGCGGCCTTCTCGATGTCTTCGGCGGTGGGCATCTTGCCGCCGCCGAGGGCCT
>JAQVDF010000113.1 GCA_028698405.1 Phenylobacterium sp.
GGCCGGGTCCCCTTCCAGGCGCCCCACAGGAACACTGCCGCAGCGCTCCAGATGAAGGCGAAGGAGGCCATGCGCAGGGGATAGAACGCCTCGCCCTGGGCGACGCCGATCATGAAGCTGATGGTCGGGGCCATAAACTGCAGGAAGCCCATGGCCGACAGCGGCATCCGCCGGGCCGCCCAGGCGAACAGCACCAGGGGAATGGCCGTCACCGGGCCGGACACCACCAGCCAGGCGGCGGCGACCGGGTCGCCGAAATGGCCGACGCCGGCTTGCTGCAGCCAGGCGATGTAGGCCAGGCACACGACCCCGACCAGCAGGCACTCCAGGAACAGGCCCGTCTGGGCGTCGGCGGCGACCCGCTTGCGGACGATGCCGTAGCCGCCGAAGCTGAACGCCAGGGCCAGCGAGACCAGCGGCAGCCGGCCCAGCGCCAGCGCCTGCAGCGCCACGCCCACGACGGCCAGGCCGATGGCGATCTGGCCGATGCGGCCGATCCGCTCGCGGAAGATCAGCGCTCCGGCGGCCATGTTGACCAGCGGGTTGATGTAATAGCCGAGGCTGGTCTCCAGTACGCGCCCGGCGTTCACCGCCCAGATGAACACCACCCAGTTGACGGCGATCAGCAGCGAGGAGACCAGCAGCCAGCCCAGCACCTTCGGCTGGCGGAACACGCCGGCCACCTGGCCCCACTGGCGCGCCATCCAGACGAACACCGCCGCCACCGGCACGCTCCAGACGATGCGGTGGGCCAGGATCTCCCACGATCCGGGGCCCGCCTGGGCCACGGCCTGGAAATAGAGGGGCACGAAGCCCCAGATCAGGTAGCAGGCGATCCCCGCCGTCAGCGCCAGGCGGGATTCGCCGGACGCGGACGGCGCGGCCGGCATCAGGCGATGGCCTTGGTGCGGATCAGGCCGCGTTCGTGCAGCAGCTGAGCGATCTGCACCGCGTTCAGGGCCGCGCCCTTGCGCAAGTTGTCGGCCACCACCCACATCGACAGGCCGTTCTCGACCGTCGGGTCCTTGCGGATGCGCGAGACGAACACCGGGAACTCGCCCTGGGCTTCCTTGGGCGTGATGTAGCCGGTGGCGTCCCGCTTATCGATGACGATGACGCCGGGCGCCTCGCGCAGGATTTCGCGCGCCTCGTCCTCGTCCAGCGGCTCGTGGAACTCGATGTTCACCGCCTCGGAGTGGCCGACCATCACCGGCACGCGCACGCAGGTGACCGTGAGCTTGATCTCCGGATCGATCATCTTGTGCGTCTCGTCCCACATCTTGGCTTCCTCGTCGGTGTAGCCGTCGTCGTTGAACGAGCCGATGTAGGGAATGACGTTGAAGGCGATCTGCTTGGGGAACTTCTTGGGCTCGGACGGGCCCAGGACGAAGACGCCCTTGGTCTGGTCCCACAGCTCGTCCATGCCTTCCTTGCCGGCGCCGGACACCGACTGGTAGGTCGCCACCACCACCCGCTTGATCTTCGCTCGGTCGTGCAGCGGCTTCAGCGCCACGACCAGCTGGGCGGTGGAGCAGTTGGGGTTGGCGACGATGTTCTTGCGGTTCGCCCATTCGACGTCGTCAGGGTTCACTTCCGGGACGATCAGCGGCACGTCGGGGTCCATTCGCCAGGCCGAAGAGTTGTCGATGACGATCGCGCCGGCCGCGCCGATCTTCGGCGACCATTCCCTGGAAAAGGCGCCGGACACGCTCATCAGCACCACGTCGACTTTCGAGAAGTCGAACTGCTCGATGTCCTGGCATTTGACGATCTGCTCGCCGAACGAGACCTCCACGCCGATGGAGTTGCGCGAGGCGATCGCGAAAATCTCGTCCACGGGGAAGTTCACTTCCTCGAGGATGTTCAGCATCTCGCGGCCCACGTTGCCCGTGGCGCCCACCACGGCGACCCGGTAGCCCATTGGCGTTACTCCAGAATGAGGGAGCGTCCCGTTACCCTTCCCGTCGCCCCCTTGGCAAGGCGGACGCCGGTTGCGGATCGGGAGGTGGGGGCTAGTTTGCCGGGGCGCAAGCTCGCAGGGAGTGCCTATGGCCACCACCGGAATGCCGTTCGCCGACCTCATGGGCGTGGAGATCCTCGAGGCCGGAAAGGAGAGGGTGCGCGGACGGATGGTGGTGCGCGAGGATCTGTGCACCGCCGGCCAGATCCTGCACGGCGGCGCCTACATGGCCTTCGCCGATGCGCTGGGGGCCATCGGCGGCGTCCTGAACCTGCCCGAGGGCGCGGCGCGCACGACGACCCTGGAGAGCAAGACCAACTTCCTGGGCTCGGCGAAGGTCGGGGAGACGGTCGAGGGCGAGGCCACGCCGCTGCACATCGGCCGCCGCTCAAGCGTCTGGCAGACGCGGATCACCGGCCAGGACGGCAAGCTCCTGTGCCTGGTCATCCAGACCCAGATGACCATCGTGCCGTGACCCCGTTTCCTTCCCCATTCGTGGGAAGGAAATGAGGCGGTTCAGCCGGGCTCAGCCCAGCTCGAAGTCCATGGAGATCTCGGCGTTCAGCACCTTGGACACCGGGCAGGTCTTCTCCGCCGCGCGGGCCAGCTCTTCGAACTTGGCCGCATCGATGTCCGGGACCGTGGCGCGCAAGGTGAGGGCCGACTTCTTGATGGTGAAGCCGCCGCCCTCCTGCTCGATGCTGACCGCCGCCTCTGTGGAAAGCTCGTCGGCGGCGAAGCCGGCGGTCTGCAGCTGGAAGGCCAGCGCCATGGTGAAGCAGCCGGCGTGGGCGGCGGCGATCAGCTCCTCGGGGTTGGTCCCGGGCTGGCTCTCGAAGCGGGTCTTGAACGAATAGGGGGTCGACGAGAGCACCCCGGAGTCGGTGCTCAGCTCGCCCGTCCCGTCGCGGCCTGTCCCGCGCCAGATCGCCTTCGCCTTGCGGATCATCGCCCTTGCTCCTGTCGCCTGAACGAGCCGGCCGCCCCGGCCCATTCAGGCAACGAACATGCGGGCGAAAGGATCAGGCCGCCGCGCTGGGTCGGCTCTTCACCCGCTCGAACCAGGCCTTCACCCAGCCGGCTTGGTCGGGAATCGGCTGACCGACCTGGGCGCCGAACGCCAGGAAGCAGAACAGCAGGATGTCGGCGAGGGTGAAGCGGTCGCCGCAGACGAACTGGTTGGAGCCCATCTGGCCGTCGAGCCACAGCAGCTTCTCCCGGGCGATGGCCTTGAGCGTGGCCGCGCCTTCGGCGTCGAGCAACTGCATGCGGCTCTCGAACAGCCGCCGGCCTTCGGTGGCGCGGAAGCCGTTGGTCATCGGCTCGACGATGCCGAGGTCGATGCGGCGGGTCCACATGCGCGTCTCGGCCCGCTCCTCGGGCGTGGCGCCGATCAGCGCCGGCCCGCCTTGCGTCTCCTCGAGGTATTCGCAGATGGCGGTGATCTCGCAGACCTTGCGCCCGCCGTCGAGCTCCAGGGCCGGCAGGGTGCCGCTGGTGTTGATGGTCTCGTTGTAGGGCGGCTTGCGGTTCTCGCCGGCCACCAGGTCCACCTGCACCAGGTCGAGTTTGACGCCCTTCTCGGCCGCGAACATCCGCACGACGTGCGGATTGGGGCCGATCGAATTGTAGAGCTTCATTTGGGGCGCGCCTCCATTATCGTTGATAGCTAGGGCTAGGATGGGCGCGCGCGACGCGTCAACTGCGGAGCTGTGCGACCCAAGTGAATCCACGCGTACTCGTTCTCACCCTGTCGAGCTTCGCTTTCGGCTCGGGGGCGCTGATCTTTTCCGGCCTGCTGGAGTTCCTGGCCGCCGACCTTGGCGTCTCGGCCGGGGCCGCAGGCCAGATTCAGACCACCAATGTGCTGACCGCCGCCCTGGCCGGCCCACTGCTGGCGATGCTGGCCGGCAAGTTCGACCGCAAGAAGGTGCTGCTGGTCGCGCTGGCGCTGACCATCGTCCTCAACCTCGTCTGCATGGCGACCAGCTCCTACGCCCAACTGCTGGTGTTCCGGGCGATGATCGGGGCCTGCGCGGCGCTGGCCGGGCCGGCCTCGTCGGCGGCGGTCAGCGGGCTGGTGCCGGCCGAGATGCGTGGGCGGGCGCTGGCCATGGTCGGCGGGGGCATGACCATCGCCTTCGTGCTCGGCATCCCGATGGGCACCATCATCGGCTCGATCTTCAGCTGGCGGGCGGCCTTCGCCCTGGCGGCGGGACTAGCGGCGGTCGCCTTCGTGGCCATCGCGATCATCCTTCCCAGCGTGAAGCCGCCGCCGCCGTCGCTGGGTGGGCGGCTCTCCTGGAACGCCACGCCGCTGTTCCTGGCCACCTTCCTGGCCTTCGCGGCCAACATGAGCATGAACATCTACATCGCCCCGGTGCTCCGGGTCGGCTCGGACATCAGCGGCGGGGGCGTGGCCGCCTTCCAGCTGATGATCGGGGTCGGCAGCTTCCTGGGCCTGTCGCTCGGCGGCCGGGCGGCGGACAAGGGCTGGGGCGGGCTGTCGATCAGCCTGGCCTATGCCGGCCTGATCCTGGCCGCGGCGCTGCACTGGGTGGTGCTGCACCACTGGCTGGCGCCCGGCTGGCCGACCTGGATCCTGGTGGCGCTGGCCTATGTGGTGATGGCCACGGCGCTGTTCTCGGTAATGCCGGTCGTCCAGACCCGGCTGATGGAGCGGGCGCCCAACGCGGCCCCGCTGGCCCTGGCCCTCAACGGATCCTCGGCCTCGATGGGCCAGGCGCTGGCCGGCGCCACGGGCGGGGCCGTGCTCTCCACGCTCGGCACGCCCAGCCTGCCGCTGGCCACCATCACCTACGCCGCCATCGCCCTGCTGATCTGGCGGCTGTGGGAGGCGAAAAGGTAGCGGAGGGGCGCCTCAGCGGCGGTGACAGGTGACTGGTTGGCCGCAGGCCTACCTGTCACCTCTCAGCGGCTCAGAGCGCCTCGATGACCGCGTCGGCCATCTGGGCGGTGGAAAGGGTCCCGCCGAGGTCGCGGGTGCGGGCGCCGGCTTCCAGGGCGCGGCCGACGGCGGCGAACAGCTTATCGGCCAGGTCCGCACGGCCCAGCGACCAGCGCAGGGCCATCTCGAACGACAGGATGGCGGCCAGCGGGTTGGCGACGCCCTGGCCGGCGATGTCCGGCGCCGAGCCGTGGATCGGCTCGTAGAGGCCGGGCTTGCCGGGCGCGCCGATCGCCGCCGAGGGCAGCATGCCGAGGCTGCCGGTCAGCATCGCCGCCTCGTCCGAGAGGATGTCGCCGAACAGGTTGTCGGTGACGATGACGTCGAACTGGCGCGGGTTCTTGACCAGCTGCATGGCGCAGTTGTCGGCCAGCATGTGCTCCAGCGTCACGTCCGGGAATTCGCGGGCGTGCAGGGCGGTGACCACCTCGCGCCACAGGAGGCCCGTCTCCATGACGTTCGACTTCTCGGCGCTGGTCACCTTGTTGCGGCGGCCGCGGGCCAGCTCGAAGGCGACGCGCGCGACCCGTTCGATCTCGCCGGTGGTGTAGACCTGGGTGTCGATTCCGCGCTTGGAGCCGTCCGCCAGGGTCTCGATGCCCCGCGGATGGCCGAAATAGACCCCGCCGGTCAGCTCGCGCACGATCATGATGTCGAGGCCCTCGACCACCTCGCGGCGCAGCGTCGAGGCGTCGGCCAGCGGACCGAAGCAGAGCGCCGGGCGAAGGTTGGCGAACACCTCCATGCCGGCGCGCAGGTTCAGCAGGCCCGCCTCGGGGCGCAACTGGCGGGGGGCGTCGGCCCACTTGGGCCCGCCGACCGCGCCCATCAGCACGGCCTTGGCCGCCGTGGCCTCGGCCAGCGTCTCGTCGTTGAGCGGGGTCCCGTGCTTGTCGTAGCTCGCGCCGCCGAACAGCCGCTCCTCGACCTTCAGCTCGCCGGCCAGGCGTTCGGCCACGCGGCGCACCTGCGCGGTCACCTCGGGCCCGATGCCGTCGCCGGGCAGGAGAAGCAGGTCGGTCATGGCGGGAACCCCCTTGGGAAACGTGCGGAGGGCGACCTCCTAGGCGAAGACGCGCGGCTCGAAAAGCCTCAGGCGGCGTCTTCCGTCCACGGCATGGCCAGCGCCCGCCGGCTTTCGAAGACATCGATCTCGGCGGCCTTCTGCAGGGTCTCGCCGATGGCGTCGAGGCCGTTCAGCATCTTGTGCTTGCGGGCCGGGTCGATCTCGAACCGGAAGGTCTTGCCCGAGGGGGAGACCACCGTCTGGGCCTCCAGGTCGACGGTCACCATGTGGTTGCCGCCGCGGGCCTCTTCCATCAACTGCTGAACCTCCTCGGGCTTGAGCGCCACCGGCAGCAGGCCGTTCTGGAAGCAGTTGTTGTAGAAGATGTCGGCGAAGCTGGTGGAGATCACGCAGCGAATGCCGAAATCCATCAGCGCCCACGGCGCATGCTCGCGCGAGGAGCCGCAGCCGAAGTTGTCGCCGCTGACCAGCACGCCCGCGCCCTTGTACTCGGGCCGGTTCAGCACGAAGTCGGGCTTCTCGCGTCCCTCGGCGTCAAAGCGGAAGTCGTAGAACAGCCCGCGGCCCAGTCCCTCGCGCTCCACGGTCTTTAGGAACTGCTTGGGGATGATCTGGTCGGTGTCGATGTTGGCCAGCGGCAGCGGCGCGACCGGCGCGTCCAGGCGGGTGAAGGGTTGCATCTCGATCTCCTGGCTTCCCCATAGAGCGCGGGGGAAGCTCGCGGCAAGTCCGGGGGCGGTTCGGGGCGGCTAGTCCTCGGCGCCCTGCTGGATCATCAGGCTCGGCGCGCCCGGCACGCCCGAGCGGACGGTGAACACCTTGGTGCCGGGCTTGCGGCCGTCGCGCACCTCCGAGACGTCGAAGCCGGCGTCGGCAAGGCGCGCGC
>JAQVDF010000114.1 GCA_028698405.1 Phenylobacterium sp.
CGACGAACCGGTAGCCGCCGGGGGCCATCACCAGGGTGTTGCACTGGTGGCCGACGGGAGTGAGGAAGTCGCTGCCCGCCCCATGCGGCCCACCGGCAGGGCGCCGACCTCCAGCTCGCCCATCAGCACGGCCGCCGCCTGCACCGTCGCGTCGGGGGCGACAAACTCCAGGGTGGCGGACATGACTTCTCACACCAGCATCGACGCCTCCTTCGACCGCAGAGGCAATGGCCGCCCGCAGTGAAGGTCCCGCGGAGGCCGCGGAAGCGATTGCCTGCGCCCATTCGCGTGGGAGAAGGCGGGACTATGCGGCGTCGTCTTGCGCTCGCGCGCCGCACGGTGACCACCGCGCAAAGCAAAGGGGCCCGGACTTGCGTCCGGGCCCCTCGTCAGGTCGGCTGAAGCCGACCCGAGGATCGACTTAGAAGTTGATGTCGATCGTCGAGCGACGGTTCAGCGGTTCCTTCACGCCGTCGCCGGTCGGGACGGCCGGCTCGGTTTCACCGCGCCAGTCGACGTTCAGGGCCGTCTGGTTGACGCCCGAGGCGACCAGGGCGTCGGCCACGGCCTTGGCCCGGCGCTCCGACAGACGCACGTTGTAGGCTTGGCTGCCCGAGGTGTCGGCGTGGCCGACGACCACGACGCGGGTGGCGTTGCCGTTACGGGCGTAGTCCGCAGCCTGCTGCACCACCGTCTGGGCTTCCGGCGTCAGCACATACTGATCGAACGGGAAGTAGACGATGAACTGACGCGCTTCCGGGGCCGGCGGCGGCGGAGGCGGAGGCGGCGGCGGAGGCGGAGGCGGCGGGGGCGGCGGGGGCGGAGGCGGCGGGGGCGGCGGAGCCGCGAACGAGTACCGCAGGCCCAGGGTCACCGACTGGTCTTCGTACTGACCCGAGAACACGCCGGGTTGCAGCGCATGCGTGCCGATCGAAGCGAAGTCGAGGTCCGACCCACCCAGGTAACGGTAGGTCAGGTCGATGTTCAGACGGTCGGTCGCCCGCCAGGCGAGGCCGGCGATGGCCTGCCAGGCGAAGGCGGTGTCATCATCGTCGATCACCAGGTTCTGGTGCGCCGGGTTGGCGGCGGTCCGGGCGGCCGGGTGGTTCGGGATGTTCGAGAACTGGCCGACCGTGTCGATCGACACGTGGTTGATACCGACACCGACGCCGAGGAACGGATTGATCGTCGACCCCGGCATGAAGTCGTAGATCACATTGCCCATCAGGGTCCACGACTCGACTTCGCCGTCCGGCGAGCCGCAGTCGTCACCGGCGCCGCGCAGGACGGCCGGGGTGCAGAGGCCGGCGACGCGGCCGAGGCCTTCGGCGCCGCGGATCGATTCGATGTCGCCCGGACGGTAGCCGCCTTCCAGTTCAACCCGCCAGTTGGGGGTCAGCTGGTAGCCCAGGCGGGCGAACCCGGCCCAGTCGTCTTCCTGGTTGAAGTCCCAGTTGTACGGACCGCCGTTGGGGCCGTTGCTGGAGGACGTAGCGTCGAGGCTTTCAGGCCAGTGGTAGCCCAGGTCGACGGCGCCGTACCAGCCGGTGTCTTGCGCGGACGCACCGGAAGCGGCGAACACCGCAGCCAGGGCGGCCCCCGCCAGGAGTTTGAACTTCATAATTCAGAGCCCTCTCTCTTACCCTCTGCTGCGGCCATATGACCCAGCATGCTTATAGCAAGGTCGAGACGTTCGGAAAGTGTCGCCGAGGCCACACTTCATTTGAAACGCCTCCACCCAAATGAGCAGACGCCACAAGCTACACAACAAGCCCCGGGCCCGCCAACTTCAAGCGAAGCCGTGGGTTCCGGAGCCTTCCGTGGCGCTCCTGGCTTTGGCTGTACGACGGGGCGGGCCTCGTCGACGGCCGGACGGAACCCCGGCCGGTCGCGTGTTGAACGACGAAATCCTTAAGGAAGATTATGGGCTGCGCCGGCGCGTGGCCGACGTGGTCGCGCCTGCGCGCTCCCAATTCCTCGTTCGTCTCCGACGATCGCGGCTGCATTCCCACCCAGCTTTCAACAAGCGCCCCTAGTCGCGCCAGACCGCTCAACGGCCAAGGCTGGGGCCGGTTCCGCCACCGACGCCGCGAGGCGCGCGAGTGTGGCGCCGTTGCATCACCCCGCGGCGCGGCGGGCTCTGCGCGTCCGCCCGCCCAAAGCGTCCGGGCGGTTCAGCTGCTTTCGGAACTCGTCCCGCCGCTCGTGAACCGAGGCGATGATCAGGCCCATCGGCACACCGGTCTCGACCAGCACCGATTCGGCGAGCTGAAGGCTGGCCTCGACGGTCTCGGGCACCGCGTCGGAGGCGCCCAGGTCGTAGAGCCGCTGGGCCTGGCGGGTGTCCCGGGCCCGGGCGATGATGGGTAGATCGGCCCGCATCTCGCGCGCGGCGCCGACCACCGCCTCCACCGCATCCGGATCGTCCATGGTGACCACCAGCGCCTTGGCCTCGTCGAGGCCGCAGCGCCTGAGCAGCTCGGGCCGGGAGCCGTCGCCGAAGTAGATGGGATCGCCCGCGCGCCGGCCGGCCTCGACCAGGCGCGCGTCCCGCTCCAGGGCGATCCAGCCGAGCTCGTGGCGCGAGACCATGTCGGCCACCAGCCGCCCGACCCGGCCGTAGCCGACGATCAGCACCTTCGGCGATTCGGGGGTAGTCGCGGCGGGCGGTTCCGGCGCGATGTCCGCCGGCTTGGGCGGCGGCTGGCGGTTGACCCGCACGGCCGCCCAGGCCAGCGCCGGGATCAGCATCATCGACAGGGTGGCGGCGACCAGCACCGCCTGACCGACGACCGGCGGCACCACGCCCTCGGCCATGGCGGTGGACAGGATGACGAAGGCGAACTCGCCGCCGCCGGCCAGCAGCAGGGCCGATTCGAGCGCCGCCGGCCGCGACAGCCCGAACAGCCGGCCCAACACCATCACCACGCTGGCGTTCAGCACGATCATGCCGACGGCGATGGTCAGGATGGTGATCGGGTCGGCGATCAGCCGAGACAGGTCCAGGTGGATGCCGACCGAGACGAAGAACAGCCCCAGCAGCAGGCCCTTGAACGGCTCGATGGTCACCTCGACCTCGTGCCGGAACTCGGTCTCGGCCAGCAGCAGGCCGGCGACGAACTCGCCCAGCGCCATCGACAGGCCGGCCAGCGCGCTCGCCACCCCGGCGCCGATAACCACCAGCAGGCAGGCGGCCATGAACAGCTCTTCGCTCTTGGCCTTCGCGACCGAGCGGAACATCGGACGGAGCAGCAGCCTCGCTCCCACCACCAGGGCGAACAGGCCGACGGCGGCGGGCGCGAAGGCCAGCAGCAGGCGGGGCGAGAGTTCGTCGCCTTTGCCCAGCACGGCCAGTGTCACCAGGATCGGGGCCACCGCCAGGTCCTGGAACAGCAGCACCGAGAACGTCGCCCGACCGGCCTGGGAGTGCTGGCGCTTCTGGTCGGCCAGCACCTGCATCACGATGGCTGTGGACGACAGCGCAAGAGCCGCCCCGATCGCCGCCGCGGTCGGCAGCGGCTGGCCGAGCGCCATCGCCGCCGCGGCGATCACCGCCAGGCAGAGGCTGACCTGCGCCGCGCCCAGCCCGAACACGAACCGGCGCATCAGCCGAAGGCGTTCCCACGACAGCTCCAGGCCGATCATGAACAACAGGAAGACGACGCCGAACTCGGCGAGCTGTTCGATCTCGTCGGGATTGTCGACCGTGAAATGGCGCAGCCAGGGCAGCTCGCCGCTGAGCGCGCCGAGGCCATGGGGCCCGAGCAGCACGCCGGCGCCCAGGAAGCCGAGGATCGGGCTGACCTTCCAACGCCTGAACAGGGGCACGACGACCGCGGCCGTCGTTAAGAAGAGGACGAGATCCTTGTACGCCCCTGGCCCTGCGTGTGCTTCCAATCCCGATCCCCCCTGATTCGGGCCTTTATCGCGCACGGACCGGGGGTTGAGAAATAGCCGCGGTGACTTAATGAGCAGGGCGCGATGACGCGGACCTCGACAATGCGCGGGCGAATCGCCGGCCTGGCGGCTCTGGTCGGCGTGCTGGCCCTTCTGGCCCAGGCGCTGCTGCCCGCCGCCGCCCTGGCGGCGACCGCGGCCGGCGCACGCCAGGTCGAGCTCTGCTCCGACGAGGGCGACCGCATCGTCCTGCTGGACAGGCACGGCGCGCCGGTGAAGCCGTTCGCTGGCCTGCACTGCCTCGACTGCATCGGCGCGGTCACCGCCGCCGTGGCGCCGCCGGTCCCGGCCGTGGAGCCCGTCGTCTACGCCGTCGCCGCCGACTACGCCGCCCCGGCGCGGGAACCGCCCCGCCCGGCCATTCGCGGGCCGCCGCGCCCGCCCAGCCGCGCCCCGCCGCTCCGCACGCTCTGACGATCCGCCGCGCGCGGCCGCCGCGCCGCGCGCCGTCTCCTTTGCGTGCGTGAGTTCCATCCATGTCCAAGCTTGCCCGCCGCGGTTTCGCCGCGGCGCTGATCGCCCTGCCGGCGGCCGCGACCGCCGAACCGCCGTCGACGGTCGACGGACGAGCGGTGGATCTCCAACGTCAACGCGGTCACCGACGCGCGCGCGCCGGGGGTCTCCACCGCGGCCGCCTTCCCGGGCGAAGGCCGGGCTGTCTTCGCAGGCCTGTCGTGGCGCTACTGACGCACCCGGACGGCCCACCTTTCGCGCGCCGCCCGCGGCGCCCACATCTCTCAGCAACGAGGATTCATCACATGCGCAACCTGTTCACCGCCGCCGTCGCCGCCGCGGCCCTGTTCTCCGGCCCCGCACTCGCCCAGTCCGCCGGCGGGCTGGAGGTGGCCCAGGCCTGGAGCCGCCCGGCGGTCGCCGGCATGAACGGCGCCGGCTACATGACCATCCGCAACCACGGAAAGGCCGCCCAGACCCTGGTCAAGGTCGAGAGCCCGGCCGCCCGCAAGGTGGAGATGCACCGCACGGTGACCTCCGGCGGCGTCGCCCGGATGGAGCCGGTCGCC
The DNA here is from genome assembly GCA_028698405.1 of Phenylobacterium sp. Lineage (GTDB taxonomy): Bacteria > Pseudomonadota > Alphaproteobacteria > Caulobacterales > Caulobacteraceae > Phenylobacterium. Next base: position 4,980 of record JAQVDF010000114.1, read on the forward strand.
CGGCTCGCAGTGCCTGCCGGCGGCGAGGCGCGCCTGGCCCCGGGCGGGAACCATCTGATGCTGATCGGGCTGACCGAACCGCTGAAGTCCGGCCAGCGCGTGCCCGTCACCTTGACCTTCGCCAGCGGGGTCGAGTTGAAGGCGCACCTGGTCGTCGGAACCGCCGCGCCCGGGCACGAGGACCATTCGGCGCACCATCACTGAGCGCCGCGTTGACTTGGGGGGCGCCGCTGCGGCTTATGCGCCCCATTATTTTATATATTGGAGACTCCGATGGAGGCCTGGAACTACGCCAACCTTTGGGAGTCCGTGGCGGCGGCCGCGCCGGATCGCGCCGCCCTCATTCAGGGCTCGCGGGTGGTCAGCTACCGTGACTTCGACCGCCGCGCCAACGCGCTCGCCCGCCGCATGCTGGACGCGGGCGTGAGCCACCAGTCCAAGGTCGGCGCCTACCTCTACAACTCGCCGGAGTACCTCGAGACCTACTTCGCCGCCTTCAAGGCCGGGCTCGCGCCGTTCAACATCAACTACCGCTACGGCGGCGAAGAGCTGACCTACCTGCTCGACAACGCCGACGCCGAGGTGGTGGTGTTCCACGCCTCGTTCGCCGAGACCGCCGACAAGGTGCGCGGGAACCTGCCCAAGGTGAAGTTGTGGCTGGCGGTGCCGGAGGAAGGCCATCCCGTTCCCGACTGGGCGGTGAACTACGAAGAAGTCGCCGCCGCGGGCGCCGACCACGTGGAAGGCCCCTGGGGCCGCTCCAGCGACGACATCCTGATGATGTACACCGGCGGCACCACCGGCATGCCCAAGGGCGTGATGTGGCGCCAGGAGGACCTGTTCAGGAGCCTGGGCGGCGGGGCCAACCTGCTGGCCGGCCTGGGACCGCTCGAAACCGTCGCCGAGGCCGGAGAGCGGGTGAAGGCCGCCGCGAGCGGCGCGCCGCAGACGGTGACCCTGGCCGCGGCCCCGCTGATGCACGCCACGGCCCAGTACATTTCGCTGGGCGCGCTGGTCAGCGGCACGGCGGTGGCGGTGCTGCCCTCGCGCAAGTTCGACACCGCCGAGCTGTTCGACGAGGTCGACCGCCTGGGCGTGTCGGGCCTGATCATCGTCGGTCTCGCCTTCGCTGCGCCGATGCTGGAGACGCTGGACGCCAACCCCGGCCGCTGGAAGCTGACCAGCCTGCAGCGCATCGTCTCGTCCGGCACCATGTGGAGCGCCGAGAACAAGCAGGGCCTGCTGAAGCACGTCCCGCACGTGACCCTGATGGACTCGCTCGGCTCGTCCGAGGCCCCGGGCCTGGGCGGCTCGATGGCCAACTCCGCCGCGCCGGCGGCGACCGCCAAGTTCGCCGTGGGCGCCAACGCGGCTGTGTTCACCGAGGACGGCCGCCGGGTGGCGCCGGGCTCGGGCGAACGCGGCCTGCTGGCGGTCGGCGGCCACACCCCGATCGGCTACTACAAGGACCCCGAAAAGTCGGCCAAGACCTTCCGGGTGTTCGAGGGCCAGCGCTGGTCGGTGCCGGGCGACTGGGCGACCGTGGAGGCCGACGGGACCATCACCCTGCTGGGCCGCGGTTCGCAGGTGATCAACACCGGCGGGGAGAAAGTCTTCCCGGAAGAGGTCGAAGAGGCCCTCAAGCGCTTCCCGGGCGTGCGCGACGCCGCGGTCGTGGGCGTGCCGGACGCCCGCTTCGGCGAGCGGATCTGCGCGGTGGTGGACTTTGTCGGCGACAATCCCCCGACCCTGCAGGAGCTGGCCTCCCACGTGCGGTCGATCCTGGCCGACTACAAGGCTCCGCGCGAGCTGGTGCTGGCCAAGGTCGAGCGGGCCCCCAACGGCAAGCTCGACTAC
>JAQVDF010000115.1:0-760 GCA_028698405.1 Phenylobacterium sp.
CTGGGTCCAGGGCGTGCGGCCCTGCTCGACGGCGGTCAGGTAGACGAACGGCTTGAAGGCCGAGCCGGCCTGGCGGCGAGCCATCGCCACCCGGTCGTACTGGCTCTTGTTGTAGTCGGCCCCGCCGACATAGGCCCGCACCCGGCCCTCGCCGTCGACGGCGACCAGCGCGCCCTGCTGCACGCCCTGGCCCTGGGCGCCGGCCACGCCCTTGCGGAGGGCCTCCTCGGCGGCGCCCTGCAGCGGCAGGTCGAGGGTCGTCTGCACCACCAGATCCTCGGTCGGCTCGCCCACCAGGCTGCGGACCTGGTCGTCCACCCAGTCGACGAAGTACTGGGCGCGCTGGTTGGCCAGCGTCGGGTTGACCCGCACCGGGTTCTTGAAAGCCTCGTCCCGCTGGGCCGGGGTGATCGCGCCGTAGCGCACCATCTCGTCGAGCACGATGGTCGCCCGCCGGGCCGCCCGGTCGGTCGCCGAGACCGGGCTGTATCGCGAGGGGCCCTTCATCATCCCGGCCAGCAGGGCGCTCTCGCCGATGGTCAGGTGGTCGGCGCTCTTGCCGAAGTAGCGCTGCGAGGCCGCCTCGATGCCGTAAGCGCCGCCGCCGAAGTAGACGCGGTTCAGGTAGAGCTCGAGGATCTCCTTCTTGGAGAACTTGGCCTCCAGCCACACCGCCAGGATGAGCTCCTGGATCTTGCGCCGGTAGGTCTGGTTCGGCGTCAGGAACAGGTTGCGGGCCAGTTGCTGGGTTATGGTCGAG
>JAQVDF010000115.1:770-6705 GCA_028698405.1 Phenylobacterium sp.
CGTGCGTCATGTTGTAGATCTGGGCCCTTATGATGCCCCACGGGTTGAACCCGAAGTGCCAGTAGAACCAGCGGTCCTCGATGGCGATGAAGGCCTTGGGGACGTAGTCCGGCAGCTTGTCGAGGTTCACCGGCGGCGCGTACTGGCTGCCACGCACCGCGATCAGCGCGCCCGAGCGGTCGAGGTATTCGACCGACGGCTGGCGCTTGACCTCGTAGAGCTTGGACGTGTCGGGCAGATCGACGGCGAAGACGGCGAAGAAGGCGACCAGGAAGATCAGCCCCCAGACGGCCAGCACGGTCCCCCAGTAGAACAGCGCCTGCAGGGGGCTGCGGCGAGGGCGAGGCGGCGCCCCGCGGCGACCGCCCGACGGCGGCTGCGCATTGGCCATATTGAAGTCTCAGCTCGTCCTTGAGAACCGCATGCCCGCCCCGGCGGGAGCCATATCCCAGGCGCACGAAACGCGCGAGATGGTTTACCAGACATGAACGGGTTGCGGCGCGCTCAAGCGGACCAGGGCCGGCGCCGGTCCGGTGCAGGGCGGGTAAAGGCGCGCTCCCGCAAAACGGGCCCTCTGCAATCCTGCATAGCCAGGCTGCAGAAATGGGCGTTGCCCGCGGGATCTTAACATCGTTATCTTAGCGTTGCTCAGTTCGCTTCCCGGCGGTGGTGGGGATACCGCGGCCGGACCCCGAAGCGGGCGGCGTGTCGAATTCCATTCCTCCCCGAAGCCCCGGAGGGCGCCCAAATGAAACTCCATCTCGTGCTCGCCGCTGCGACGGCGTTCGCTTCCGTGTCCTTCGCGGCCGTCACCGCCGACGCCGCCGAACCGGTGGTCGCCAAGCTGCGCGACGCGGTTCCGGCCAAGACCAAGGTGATCGCCGGCGGCGCGGTGTTCGTCTGCGACGGCGCCGAGTGCGTCGCGGCCTCGCCGTCCTCGCGCACCATCGCCACCGCGGCCTGCAAGGAGCTGGCGAAGTCGGTCGGCCCGGTCGACACCTTCGGCGACAGCCGCAAGCAGCTCGCCGACGACAAGCTGAGCGCCTGCAACGCGGTCGCCGCCTCCGGGGCCATGGTCGCCAACCGCTGATCCCTTTCTCGGATTAGGCGCAGCACTCCCAGCGCCTATTTGTCGAGCCCACTCAGGCGCCGGTCCCCCGCCGGCGCCCGTTTTTTTACCGCGGCGCGCCGTCCCGGCCGGGTGCGCCCTCCGAACACCCTACATTAACGCTGGTAAGTTACGGCCCGGCCTCCGCCGGCGTCCCGGCGGGGTGCGCCTCCGACGCAGGCCGGCGGCGCCCCTCACGTCCGTAAATCTGCTCGGCCCTGGAGGGGCTAAGTCATAATGAAGCTGTCTCGCGTCATCGCCGCCGCCGCCGCCGCCGCCGCGGTCGCCTCCCTGTCCGTTCTGGCTCCGGCAGCCGCCGCCAAGGAGCCGGTGGTCGCCAAGCTGCGCAACAACGTCGCCGAACGCACCAAGGTCGTCGCGGGCGGGGCGGTGTTCCAATGCGTCGGCGGGGCCTGCGTCTCGGCCGCGCCGAACGACCGCACCATCGCGGTCGCGGCCTGCAAGGAACTGGTCAAGGCCGTGGGCCCGGTGGAGTCCTTCGGCGACGACCTCAAGCAGCTGGACGCGGACAAGCTGGCCGCCTGCAACGCCTGATCCCACCTAAGGGGCAGGCGCAGAGCCGCACGATCGCGGGGCGTCGGCCGACGGGCCGGCGCCCTCGTCGTATGTGGGTCGGCCGCACCCCCCGCGACAATGACGACGCGCTGGGCGGCTCCCCTTGGTTGCGGCGCGGAAAGTCGCGTGTTATCAGGCCCGCGGCTTAAGCCGGGGCCGCGGGCAGCGGATCCCGGTTCTGTGCTTTTCATAAGCCAGATCAAGCCTTTAGGTTGTGGCGGGCTTCTCCGCTGCGGCCCTCACGACGCACCGGGCGGACACTTAAGTGGCTGACGATTCCAAGGCTTCGAATGTGGGCGAGCGCTACGCCCAGGCACTTTTTGATCTGGCGACCGAGCAGAACCAGCTCGCCGCCGTCGAAGCCGACCTCAAGAGCCTGAAGGCGATGATCGCCGACAGCCGCGATCTGCGCGTGCTGCTGGCCTCGCCGGCGTTCGGGTCGGACGACAAGACCAAGGCGCTGCTGGCCCTTGCCGACGCCGCCAAGCTCGGCGCCACCACCCGCAAGTTTCTCGGCCTGCTGGCCTCCAACGGCCGCGCCTCGGCGCTGTCGGCCGTGATCGCCAGCTTCGAGGCCCTCTCCGCCAAGGCCCGCGGCGCGGTCGCCGCCGAGGTCGTCACCGCCGTTCCGCTCACCGACGCCCAGGCCAAGGGCGTGGCCGCCGCGCTCCGCCAGGCGCTCGGCCGTGATCCGGAAATCTCCACCCGCGTGGACCCCGCCATCCTCGGCGGGATCCGCGTCAAGGTCGGTTCTCGCCTGTTCGACGCTTCGCTGAAGTCGAAGCTCGACCAAATGAAATTCGCCCTCAAGAGAGCGTAAGCACCCATGGACATCCGCGCCGCCGAAATCTCGGCCATCCTCAAGTCGCAGATCGCCAATTTCGGCGAAGAGGCTGACGTTTCCGACGTCGGCCAGGTGCTGTCGGTCGGCGACGGCATCGCCCGCATCTTCGGCCTCGACAACGTCCAGGCCGGCGAGATGGTGGAATTCCCCAAGGCCGGGGTGAAGGGCATGGCCCTGAACCTCGAGCGCGACAACGTCGGCGTCGTGATCTTCGGCGACGACCGCGCCATCGCCGAGGGCGACGAAGCCCGTCGCCTGGGCGAGATCGTGGACGTGCCGGTCGGCAAGGGTCTGCTGGGCCGGGTGGTCAATCCGCTGGGCGAGCCGATCGACGGCAAGGGTCCGATCCAGAACGTCACCGAGCGCCGCCGCGTGGACGTGAAGGCCCCCGGCATTATTCCGCGGAAGTCGGTGCACGAGCCGGTGCAGACCGGCCTGAAGGCCATCGACACCCTGATCCCGATCGGCCGCGGCCAGCGCGAGCTGATCATCGGCGACCGCCAGACCGGCAAGACCGCCGTGGCGATCGACACCATCCTGAACCAGAAGGCGGTCAACGCCGCCGGCGACGAGAGCACCAAGCTCTACTGCATCTACGTGGCCATCGGTCAGAAGCGTTCGACCGTCGCCCAGATCGTCAAGACGCTCGAGGAGCGTGGCGCGCTCGACTACACCATCGTGGTGTCGGCCACCGCCTCCGAACCGGCCCCGCTGCAGTTCCTGGCGCCCTTCGCCGGCTGCGCCATGGGCGAGTGGTTCCGCGACAACGGCATGCACGCCGTGATCATCTACGACGACCTGTCCAAGCAGGCCGTCGCCTACCGCCAGATGTCGCTGCTGCTGCGCCGCCCGCCGGGCCGCGAAGCCTATCCGGGCGACGTCTTCTACCTGCACTCCCGCCTGCTGGAGCGCGCGGCCAAGCTGAACGAAGCCAACGGCGCCGGTTCGCTGACCGCCCTGCCGCTCATCGAGACCCAGGCCAACGACGTGTCGGCCTACATCCCGACCAACGTGATCTCGATCACCGACGGCCAGATCTTCCTCGAGACCGACCTGTTCTTCCAGGGCATCCGCCCGGCGGTGAACGTCGGCATTTCGGTCTCGCGGGTGGGCTCCTCGGCCCAGATCAAGGCGATGAAGCAGGTGGCCGGGCCCATCAAGGGCGAGCTCGCCCAGTACCGGGAAATGGCCGCCTTCGCGAAGTTCGGCTCCGACCTCGACGCGGCCACCCAGCGGATGCTGGCCCGCGGCGAGCGCCTGACCGAGCTCTTGAAGCAGGCGCAGTATTCGCCGCTGGCGGTGGAAGAGCAGGTGGCGGTGATCTACGCCGGCACCCGCGGCTACCTCGACCCGATCCCGACCGCCCAGGTGGGCCGGTTCGAGCAGGAGCTGCTGTCCTACCTGCGCACCAAGCATCCGGCTTGGCTGGAGGCGATCCGCACCAAGAAGGAGCTGAGCGCCGACCTCGAGGCCGAGCTGAAGGGCGCGCTCGAAGCCTTCTCCAAGACCTTCGCCTAAGACGAACGAGCAGGATCGCTAGGCGATGGCCAGCCTCAAGGAGATGCGCAATCGGATCGGAAGCGTGAAAGCCACGCAGAAGATCACGAAGGCGATGCAGATGGTGGCGGCGGCCAAGCTGCGCCGGGCCCAGGACGCGGCGCAGAACGCCCGTCCCTACGCCCAGCGGATGGCTGCGGTCATCGCCAACCTGGCGCGTGGCGTCAGCGGCGACGCCGCGCCGCGGCTGCTGGTCGGCACCGGTGGTGATCAGCGCCACCTGGTGGTGGTTGCGACCGCCGACCGCGGCCTGGCCGGCGGCTTCAACTCGGGCATTGTCCGGGCCGCGCGCGAGAAGCTCCGCGACCTGACCGCCGCCGGCAAGGACGTCCGCGTCCTGGTGGTCGGCAAGAAGGCCCGCGATCAGCTGCGCCGGCAGTACGGCGACCGCTTCGTCGGCGCCTTCGACGCCGGCAACAATCCCTCGCTGAGCGTCGCCCAGGACGTCGCCGACCGGATCACCGAGCTGTTCGAGGCCGGCGAGGTCGACGTCGTGTCGCTGATCTACAGCCGCTTCAAGTCGGTGGTCACCCAGGCCCCGACGGTGCTGCAGCTGATCCCGGCCCAGGTCGAGGAGGGCGCCGTTCCCACCGACCTGCAGGGCGCCTCGTACGAGTACGAGCCCGGCGAGGCCGAGATTCTCGAGGATTTGCTGCCGCGCAACCTCACCACCCAGCTGTTCTCGGCCATGCTCGAGAACCAGGCCGGCTTCTTCGCCTCGCAGATGACGGCGATGGACAACGCCACCCGTAACGCCGGCGACATGATCGCCAGCCTCACCCTGCAGTACAACCGCACTCGCCAGGCGCAGATCACCAAGGAGCTGATCGAGATCATCTCCGGCGCCGAAGCGCTCTAGCCCGAAAGAGTCAGGTCAATGTCCGACACTGAAGCCGTCGCTCCCGCCAAGAAGCCCCGCAGCCGCGCGCCGAAGGCCGCCGGCGCCGCCTCGCAGGCCCCGACCGACCAGGGCGTGGCCCGTGGCCGCATCGTCCAGGTCATCGGCGCCGTCGTCGACGTGGAGTTCGAGGGCCACCTGCCGGGGATCATGAACGCCCTGGAGACCACGAACACCGACCAGCGGACCGGCCAGCCCTTCCGCCTGGTGCTGGAAGTCGCCCAGCACCTGGGCGAGAACACCGTCCGCACCATCGCCATGGACACCACCGAGGGCCTGACCCGGGGTCAGCCGGTGGTCGACACCGGCGCGGCGATCACCGTGCCCGTGGGTCCGGCGACCCTGGGCCGGATCATGAACGTCATCGGCGAGCCGATCGACGAGGCGGGCCCGATCGCCACCACCTACACCAGCCCGATCCACCGCGAGGCGCCCTCGTTCGCCGAGCAGTCGACGTCGGCCGAAGTGCTGGTCACCGGGATCAAGGTCATCGACCTGCTCTGCCCCTATACCAAGGGCGGCAAGATCGGCCTGTTCGGCGGCGCCGGCGTCGGCAAGACCGTGACCATGCAGGAGCTGATCAACAACATCGCCAAGGCCTACGGCGGTTACTCCGTGCTGGCCGGCGTGGGCGAGCGGACCCGCGAAGGGAACGACCTCTACCACGAGATGATCGAGTCGAACGTGAACGTCGACCCGAAGGCGAACAACGGCTCGACCGAAGGCTCCAAGTGCGCCCTGGTCTACGGCCAGATGAACGAACCCCCGGGCGCCCGCGCCCGCGTCGCCCTGACCGGCCTGGCCCAGGCGGAGTACTTCCGCGACCAGGAAGGCAAGGACGTGCTGTTGTTCATCGACAACATCTTCCGCTTCACCCAGGCGGGTTCGGAAGTGTCGGCGCTGCTCGGCCGGATCCCCTCGGCGGTGGGCTATCAGCCGACCCTGGCCACCG
>JAQVDF010000116.1 GCA_028698405.1 Phenylobacterium sp.
TCGGTTGCGGGCCTTGGCGCGTCTGCCCCTGCAGGGTCAGCGAGCCCACACCGACCAGCTCGCCGGTCGGGCCGATCAGCGCCGCTCCGCTCCAGTGGGGGTGGGCCGGCCCGGCGAAGATCGCCTACTCGAGCAGGTACTCCCAGTAGCCGGCGAACGGCAGGCGGGCGAGGATGTGGCCCGCCACCGCGTGGGCCCGGCCGACGCCGCCGGCCAGGATCACCTCGCTGCCGAGCGGCAACTCGCGGGAGTCGCCCAGCGGCATGGCCGGCAGTTCCAGAGGCTCCAGCGCCTGCACCAAAGCCAGGCCGGTGACCTGGTCGACGCCCAGCACGTGAGCCGGAACCCTCGTCCCATCGTTGCGGGTGAGGATCACCTCCTCCGCCTCGGTGACCAGATAGCCCATGGTCAGCACCAGGCCGTTCGGCCCGATGACCGTCCCGTTGCCCAGTCGCTCGGTCCCGAGGCTCAGGGCCGTCAGCGCGTCCTCGGGGACCTTGGCCTCCAGGGCGACCACCGCCGACAGCGCCTCGTCCAGGTCGAAGCGGCAGGCCTGGGCCTGCGGCCGCAGCGCCGCGGCGACTTCATAGCCATCGAAAGGTGACGACACGTCGTAGCTCCTTCCGACTTCATCTGGGGCATGGGCCCGGCTGCGCAAGAGGCGAGGCCGTTCCTTGACCGCCGGGCCCCGCCCGGTGCTCTCTGCGGTGCAGGAGGACGCCATGCCCGATCCGCGCGCCCGCACGCCCGGCCCCGACCGCCCGATCACCATAGCGCCGAACCCCAAGCGGGTGGTGGTGATCTACCAGGGCGAGGTGGTCGCGGACACGCGGGCCGCCCTGACCCTGCGCGAGGCGAGCTACCCGCCGGTCCAGTACCTGCCGCGGTCGGACGTGCGGATGGACCTGCTCGCCCGCTCGGACTACGCCACCTACTGCCCCTACAAGGGCGACTGCGCCTACTACTCCCTGCCGGGCGAAGTGGGCCGCAATGCGGTGTGGACCTACGAGGCGCCCTATCCGGCGGTGGCCGAGATCGCCGGCCGGCTGGCCTTCTATCCGGACCGGGTGGTCATCGAGGAGCGCGATTAGCGGCATGCGGAGGCTCCGACTCGCCGCCGCGGCCTTCGCGCTCGTGCTGGCCGCCTGCTCCGGGGGCGGTCAGGAGGCCGCCGAGGATACGCTCGACTTCTCCATCCTTTCGGCCGAAAGCCGCGAGTCGGCGATCGGTGACTGGACCCCGTTCCTTGAGGACATGGAGAAGGCCACGGGCCTGAACGTTCGGCCCTTCTTCGGCAGCAACTACACCGCCCTGATCGAGGCGATGCGGTTCAAGCAGACCGACGTCGGCTGGTTCACCAACCAGTCGGGGCTGGAGGCTGTGCGCCGGGCCGGGGGCGAAGTGTTCGCCCGCTCTGTGAACCCCAGCGGGGTCGACGGCTACGAGGCGGTGATCATCGTCCGCAAGGGGAGCGGCCTGACGCTGGACACGCTGCTGGCCTGCGACCGCGGCCTGAACTTCGGCATGGGCGACGCCAAGTCGACCTCGGGCACGCTCGCCCCGATGACCTATCTGTTCGCCCCGCGCGGGATCGACCCGAACGGCTGCTTCAAGACCGTCCGCTCGGCCAACCACGAGGCCAACCTGTTCGCCGTGGGCGCCGGCGCCTTGGATGCGGCGACCAACAACACCGCCTCGATGGAGCGGCTGGCGATGCTGGAGACCCCGCTCGCCCGCAGCACCATGGAGCGGGTGGAGATCGTCTGGCGCTCGCCCAGGATCCCCGAGGACCCGATGATCTGGCGCAAGGACCTCGACCCCGAGATCAAGCGCAAGGTCGCCGACTTCCTGTTCTCCTACGGAACCGGCGAAGGCCCCGAGGCCGAACGCCAGCGCGCCATCCTGCGGCGCATTCAGACCCTCCCCTTCGCCCCTGCGGACGCGACCCACCTCATCCCGGTCCGCGAGATGGAAGCCACGCGCGACCTTCTGGAGGCGAAGAAGAAGGGGGATCCCGCCGCCGTCGCTGCCGCGGAGGCGGCTCTGGAGGCCGTGCGCCAGGAGAGGGCGGCGCTGGAGGCGCGGTAATCCCCGGCGAATGCCGGGATGAGCGGGGAGCGGGATGGCTGCTGCGAACCTCACCCTCCACCGTCATCCCGGAAGGCCGCAGAGGGCGCCCCAAGGGCGTCGGGAGAGGGGTCGCTCGGAGCGGGCCGCTTGGTGGGGCCACGAGCGGAGAGGCCTGCGCGACCCCTCCTCCGACCCCCTGCGGCGACCACCCTCCTCCCACAGGGGGAGGAGGGAGTAGGCCGTGCGGCTACTCCGCCAGGAAGGCTTCCACCTCGGCCATGAAGGCGTCGAGCTTGTCGTGGTGAACCCAGTGGCCGGCGCCTTCGAAGTTGACCAGGCGGGCGTTCCTGAAGTGCTTGATGCGGCCGTCCTCGACCGGGTCGGAAGCCCAGGACTCCATGCCGCGCACCAGCAGCACCGGGGCGGTGATGCATTCCCACAGATGGTGCTGGTCGTCGTGCGAGAGCCCGCCCACGCCGCCGCCGCGGGCATAGTTGTCGAACTTCCAGGAGTAGGTGCCGTCCTCGTTCTGGTAGGCGCCGTAGATGGTCAGGTGCCAGGCCTGTTCCTGCGACAGGTGCGGGTTCTCCTCGGCCATCCGCGCGACGGCCTGTTCGAGGGTGGCGTAGCGGCGCGGCGCGCGGCCCGAGTTCTTGCGCTTGTCGGCGACCCAGTTGCGCAGCTTCTGGTCGACGGTGGTCTTGGCCTGTTCCTCCATCTGGGCGGGGGAGGGGCCGAGGCCTTCGATGGCGACGATCTTCTTCACCTTCTCGGGGAAGACGCCGGCGTAGTTCAGCGCGATGCCGGCCCCGAACGAGTGGGAGATGATGGTTATCGGCGCCATCTGCTTCTGATCGACGATCTGGGCGATGTCGTAGATGTGGCTGGCCATGTCGTAGCCGCCGCCGATCGCCCAGGCGCTGTCGCCGTGGCCGCGCAGGTCGGGGGCGATGACGTGGTAGCGGTCGCGCAGTCGCCGGGCCACCCAGTCCCAGTTGCGGCAGTGGTCCAGCCCCCCGTGCACCAGCAGCATCGGGGGCGCCTCGGGGTTACCCCAGTCCACGTAGTGCAGCTTCAGCCGCTGCGAGAAATAGAAGTGGCTCGTCGGGCCTTCCATGCCGGTCTCCGGAAGATGAGAGGCGGTGGCTTTAGCATTCCGGACGGGCCGCCCGCCATGGGTCGGACGGGCGTTTCACCTTCGCGTGATCGGACCGGCCGCGGCGCCCCGCCGCGCACTCGGAGCGGGCCTTCGCGTTAAGCTTTGGGTAAGAAAAAACCTGGGCGCCGTCGAGCCCGCCGCATTGACGAGTCATTAGCCTTCATGGCCCCATATGATGGTGTAGTCGGAACGGTAGCCACTACATATGGGGGCTTGGGTCATCGGTCGGATAGACCGCGGCCCGACACAGGGAGAGGGTCGTAAGGCGTATGAGCGGGACGGAAGCGGCGCGTTTGAACGTGACGGAGTCGGCGGCGCGGGCCACAGCGCCCGAAGCCAGGTCCGATCGGCCCCAGCTGCAGCTGGTGCGCAAGGTCGAGGTCGACCGCAGCCGCGATGCGCTGCTGACCGACTTCGGCAAGACCACGCTCGAGGACCGCTACCTGCTGCCGGGCGAGTCCTACCAGGACATGTTCGCCCGCGTGGCCACCGCCTTCGCCGACGACGCCGACCACGCCCAGCGGATCTACGACTACATCTCCAACCTGTGGTTCATGCCCGCCACCCCCGTGCTGTCGAACGGCGGGGCGAACCGCGGCCTGCCGATCTCCTGCTTCCTGAACGCGGTGCCCGACAACCTGAGCGGCATCGTCAACGTGTGGAACGAGAACGTCCACCTGGCCTCCAACGGCGGCGGCATCGGCACCTACTGGGGCGGCGTCCGCTCGATCGGCGAGAAGGTGAAGGGCGCCGGCCAGACCAGCGGCATCATCCCCTTCATCCGGGTGATGGACTCGCTGACCCTGGCGATCAGCCAGGGCTCGCTGCGCCGCGGCTCGGCGGCCGTCTACCTCGACGTCCACCATCCGGAGATCGAGGAGTTCCTTGAGATCCGCAAGCCGTCGGGCGACTTCAACCGCAAGTCCCTCAACCTGCACCACGGCTTGTCGATCACCGACGGGTTCATGGAGGCGGTGCGAGACGGTGCGATGTTCGCGCTGCGCAGCCCCAAGACCGGCGAGGTGGTCAAGGAGGTCGACGCCCGCACCCTGTGGCAGAAAATCCTCGAGATCCGCCTGCAGACCGGCGAGCCCTACCTGATCTTCTCCGACACCGTGAACCGGGCCATGCCGCAGCACCAGCGCGAGCTCGGGCTCAAGGTGCGCCAGTCGAACCTGTGCTCGGAGATCATGCTGCACACCGGCGTCGACCACCTGGGCAAGGAGCGGACCGCGGTCTGCTGCCTGTCGTCGGTGAACGCCGAGAAGTTCATGGAGTGGCGCGACCACCCGACCTTCGTCGAGGACGTCATGCGCTTCCTCGACAACGTGCTGCAGGACTTCATCGACCGCGCCCCGCCGGAAATGGAGCACGCCGTCTACGCGGCCATGCGCGAGCGGTCGGTCGGCCTGGGTCTGATGGGCTTCCACTCGTTCCTGCAGGCGATGAACGTGCCCTTCGAGAGCGCGCTGGCGAAGAGCTGGAACATGCGGCTGTTCAAGCACCTGCGCCGCGAATGCGACAAGGCGAGCCGCACCCTGGCCGCCGAGCGCGGACCGTGCCCGGACGCGGCCGAGCGCGGAGTGATGGAGCGGTTCTCGCACAAGCTGGCGATCGCCCCGACCGCCTCGATCTCGATCATCTGCGGCGGCGCCAGCGCCGGCATCGAGCCGATCCCGGCCAACATCTACAGCCACAAGACCCTGTCGGGCACCTTCGCGGTCAAGAACCCCTACCTGGAGAAGCTGCTCGAGGAGAAGGGCAAGAACACCACCGCGGTCTGGGACTCGATCCTGGAGAACGAGGGCTCGGTGCAGCACCTCGACTTCCTGACCCAGGACGAGAAGGACGTCTTCAAGACCGCCTTCGAGATCGACCAGCGCTGGATCATCGAGATGGCCGCCGACCGCACGCCGGAGATCTGCCAGTCGCAGTCGGTCAACGTCTTCCTGCCCGGCGACGTCGACAAGTGGGACCTGCACATGCTGCACTGGATGGCCTGGGAGCGGGGCTGCAAGAGCCTCTACTACCTGCGCTCGAAGTCTGTGCAGCGCGCGGCCCACGCCGGCGGCGAAGGCGCGGCCGGCTTCTCCGGGATGACTACGGACAAGACCGACTACGAGGAATGCCTCGCCTGCCAGTAGCAGGCGGGGTTCCCCCCGTCTCACCCCATCCGTTCGAGAGTGAGCTCGACGAGAGGGCCGGATGGCCGGCCGGGGCCGGGACCAGCCGCGAGGGGTCGTCGTTCACCCAGTAGAGCGCGTAGATGGCGGAGGAGACGAAGCTCATCCAGCGCAGGGCGCCCTCCACGGCCACGCCGCCGGAGCCCTTGGCGCTGTAGAGCCGCATCCCCTCGGCCGTCTGTTCATCCCCAGTCTGTTCACAACATGTTGGGCGTCTGTGGCGACTTAGCGCTAGATATTGTCAATCTTTGAGGGTTAACCTCACCTCCGAGATCGTCGCCCGACGTCTGTCGAATGGGAAGTCCGCCCGTGTCCGAATCTGCCGACCGCGCCCTGCCGGGCCTGCTCACCCCCTCCTACGCTTACAAGCCGTTCCGCTATCCCTGGGCGTACGAGTTCTGGAAGAAGCAGCAGCAGGTCCACTGGATTCCGGAGGAGGTTCCGCTCGGCGAGGACTGCAAAGACTGGGCGGCCAAGCTGAACGACCGCGAGCGCAATCTGCTCACCCAGATCTTCCGGTTCTTCACCCAGTCGGACGTCGAGGTGAACGACAACTACATGGAGCGCTACAGCCGCGTCTTCAAACCCACCGAGGTGAAGATGATGCTGGCGGCCTTCTCCAACATGGAGACGATCCACATCGCCGCCTACGCGCTGCTGCTCGAGACGATCGGCATGCCGGACAGCGAGTTCACCGCCTTCCTCGACTATCAGGCGCTGCGCGACAAGCACGACTACATGCAGAGCTTCGGGGTCGAGACCCACGCGGACATCGCCCGCACCCTGGCCATGTTCGGCGGCTTCACCGAGGGTCTGCAGCTGTTCGCCAGCTTCGCGATGCTGATGAACTTCCCGCGCCACAACAAGATGAAGGGCATGGGCCAGATCATCTCCTGGTCGGTGCGGGACGAGAGCCTGCACTGCGAGGGCATGATCAAGCTGTTCCACACCTTCAACGCCGAGACCGGCGTCGTGACCAAGGCGGTGGCCGACGACATCGTCGACTGCTGCAAGACGGTGGTCGGGCTGGAGGACAAGTTCATCGACCTGGCCTTCGAGGCCGGCGAGGTCCAGGGCATGACCCCGGACGACATCAAGGCCTACATCCGATTCATCGCCGACTGGCGGCTGCGCCAGCTGGCCCTGCCGGAGGTCTACGGGGTCAAGGAAAACCCGCTGCCCTGGCTGCAGTCGATGCTCTCGGGCGTCGAGCACGCCAACTTCTTCGAGGCCCGCGCCACCGAATACTCCAAGGCCGCCACCCGCGGCCAATGGCACGGCGA
>JAQVDF010000117.1 GCA_028698405.1 Phenylobacterium sp.
AGCTGTAGAGGCCAGCGTGGTCGAAGTAGGCGGCCACGAAGTTGGGATCGTTGTGCGGCAGGAAGCGGTAGGGGCCGTAGTCGAAACTCTCGCCGGTGATGTTCATGTTGTCGGTGTTGAGCACCCCGTGCACGAAGCCGGCGGCCATCCAGCGGGCGACCAGCCGGGCGGAGCGCGCCGTCACCGCCGCCATCAGCGCCGCGGCCCGGTCGGGCGCCTCGGACAGCTCGGGATAGTAGAGACCGATCACGTGGTCGATCAGCGCGCCGATGCGGTCGGCCGCGTCGTAGAAGGCGTGACGCTGGAAGCTCCCGTACCGGATGTGGCTGTGCGACAGCCGCACCAGCACCGAGGAGCGCGTCGGGCTCGGCTCGTCGCCGCGCATCAGCGCCTCGCCCGTCTCGATCAGCGAGAAGGAGCGCGAAGTCGGCACGCCCAGCGCCTCCAGCATGGCGGTGGCCAGCACCTCGCGCACGCCGCCCTTCAGCGTCAGCCGCCCGTCGCCGCCCCGCGACCACGGCGTCTGCCCAGAGCCTTTGGCGCCGAGGTCCAGCAGCCGGCCGGTCCCGGCCTCCCGCAGCTGGGCGAAGGTGAAGCCCCGCCCGTCGCCGAGGTCGGGGTTGTAAACGCGGAACTGGTGGCCGTGGTAGCGCTGGCTGAGCGGGGTCTGGAGGTTGTCCGGCAGCGGGCGGAAGCGGCCGAAGTGGTCGGCCCACTCCTCGTCGGTCAGCGCATCGAGGCCCACGCTTTGCGCCGCCCGCCGGTTGCGGAACCGCAGCAGGACCTGCGGGAAGTCGGCCGCCTGAACCGGGTCGGCGAACTCGGCCCCCAGCTCCTGAAGGTGCGGCTCGGGGCGGTAGGCGGCGGGATCGGGGGGCATGCGCCCTTCCTGAATCTGTTTGCGACGGGACTTGAGGGGACCACCACACCAACGCACCGCGGCCTCGTCCAGCGCTGCGCCAAAAACAAGCTCTGCCGTAAATTGTGTGACCTTGAGGCCACTACCATACCGACAAACCCCGAGCCGGCCGCCCGGTTGATTGTGGTCAATCCCTTCCCGGCCTATAGGCGCCTTCCTCTTTGCCAGCTCCGGCCGCGCAACGACGCGCAGGCCGACGACAAAC
The DNA here is from genome assembly GCA_028698405.1 of Phenylobacterium sp. GTDB lineage: Bacteria > Pseudomonadota > Alphaproteobacteria > Caulobacterales > Caulobacteraceae > Phenylobacterium. Next base: position 1,125 of record JAQVDF010000117.1, read on the forward strand.
CTCCACTCACAGGAGCCTTCATGCGTATCACCCAGCTGCTTCGCAGTTCGGCGTCGCTCGCCATCATGTCCGGTCTCGCCTTCGGGACCGCCGCCCAGGCGCAGGACGAGGCCGCTCCGCGCGAGGTGGACGAGATCATCGTCACCGCCCAGAAGCGCGAGCAGAGCCTGCAGGACGTGCCGATCGTGGTCACCTCGGTCAGCGGGCAGTTGCTGCAGGACGCCGGCGTCCGCGACATCCGCGAACTGACCGTGCTGACCCCCGGCCTGACCGTCACCTCGACTTCCAACGAGACCATCGTCACCGCCCGCGTGCGCGGCGTCGGCACCGTCGGCGACAACCCGGGCCTGGAGAGCTCGGTCGGCGTGGTGATCGACGGCGTCTACCGCCCCCGCAACGGCGTCTCCTTCGGCGACCTCGGCGAGGTCAGCCGCATCGAGGTGCTGAAGGGCCCGCAGGGCACCCTGTTCGGCAAGAACACCTCGGCCGGCGTGGTCAACATCATCACCGCCGGGCCGACCCGCGACCTGCAGGCCGAGTCCGAGGTCACCGTCGGCAACTACGGCCAGGTCGGCTTCTCCGGCTCGCTGTCCGGGCCGCTGACCGACACCCTGGCCGGCCGCATCTACGCCGCCGCCCGCGCCCGTGACGGCTTCCAGGACATCGTGACCGGCGACGGCCCGCGCGGCCGCGACAAGGACAACGATCAGGACTTCTACACCGTCCGCGGCCAGCTGCTGTTCGAGCCGACCTCGAATTTCGACGTGCGCGTCATCGCCGACTACACCAAGCGCGACGAGATGTGCTGCGTCGGCACCCAGCTGTTCGTCGGCGACGCCGCCAACAGCCGTGCGCGGCTGATCGAGCAGGTCCGCCCGGGCTCGCTGGACCTGACCAGCACCCCGTTCGACCGCCTGGGCTTCGCCAACCGACCGACCGACCAGCGTGTCGAGGACATGGGCCTCTCGGCCGAGGCCAACTGGGACGTCAACGACGCCATGACGCTGACCTCGGTCACCGCCTGGCGCAACTGGCGGGCCGAGACCGGCCAAGACGCGGACTTCACCGCGGCCGACCTCGTCTACCGTCCGAACGACGGCCGCAACAACGTCGAGTTCGAGCAATTCAGCCAAGAACTGCGCCTGGCCGGCGACGCCGTCGACGGGCGGCTGAACTGGCTGGTCGGCGGCTTCTACGCCAAGGAAGACCTGAGCACGCGGGCCCAGCTGCTGTACGGCGAGGACTATTACGCCTACTACGCGCAGCGCGTGCTGCAGAACGTGCCGGCCCTGCTCGGCCTGACGCAGGGGACCATCCTGCAGTCGGGCGCCGGCTCCGACGACCGGCACGACCAGGAAGGCGAGTCCTGGGCGCTGTTCACCAACAACTCGTTCAAGATCACCGACGCGCTCGAGCTGACGGTGGGCCTGCGCTACACGGTCGACGAAAAGACCCTGATCAGCGCCTATTCGACCACCGGCGCGGCCTGCGACCAGGGCGAAGCGGCCCTGCCGACCCTCATCGGCCTGCTGGGCGCCGGGACCGCCACCACGGTGGTCGGCGGGCTCTGCCTCAACTCACAGAACGACGACTTCGACGAACTGGGCGTCGTGACCCAGGCGCGCGAGGAGAAGGAGTGGTCCGGCACCGCCAAGCTGGCCTACCGCTTCAACCCCGACCTGATGGCCTACGTCAGCTACTCGCGCGGCTTCAAGGCGGGCGGCTTCAACCTCGACCGGGAGCAGCGGATCCTGCTGGGCGCCGGCGGCGTGCCGAACTTCACGGCCGACCCCGACACCAGCTTCCGCGGCGAGTTCGTCGACAGCTGGGAAGTGGGCGCCAAGTCGACCCTGTTCGACGGCTCGGTGCTGCTGAACCTCGCGGCCTTCCACCAGACCTTCGAGGACTTCCAGCTCAACACCTTCGTCGGCACGGCCTTCATCGTGGAGACCCTGCCCGAGGTGATCTCGCGCGGCGTCGACGCCGACTTCATCTGGTCGACCCCGATCGACGGCTTCGACCTGCAGGGCGGCGTCACCTACGCCGAAACGGAGATCCAGCCGTTCACCGCCTCGGACCTGCTGGTGGCCAGCCGGTTCAACAGCCTGCGCCGCCTGCCGGGCGCCCGCCTGTCGTTCGCGCCCCTGTGGTCGGCCTCGCTGGCCGGCACCTATGAGCGCGACCTCGGCGGCGACCTCAAGCTGCGCTCCAACGTCTCGGCCAAGTACACATCCAGCTACAACACCGGCTCGGACCTGCACCCCTCCAAGCTGCAGGACGAACTGGTGCTGGTGAACGCCCGCGTGGGCGTGGGCGCGGCGGACGAGACCTGGACCGTCGAGCTGTGGGCCAACAACCTGTTCGACGAGGACTACGTCCAGGTCGGCTTCAACGGCCCCTACCAGGTGGACGAGAACAACGACGCGGTCAGCGTCTACGACGCCTTCCTGGGCGCGCCCCGCACCGTCGGCGCGACGCTCCGGCTGCGCTACTAGCCTGACGAAGCGGCGGCCCGGGAGCGATCCCGGGCCGTTCGCCCTACCCATCATTTCGGAACGACGATTTGACGAACAGCGCGCGTCAAATCGCCATTTGATGGCCGATCCGGCCCCCTTAACGTCGTCCAGCCGACTCGATCTGCCCTTTCCATTAGGCATTCGGGCTGGCCCGTGTTGTGAAGGGAGGGTGACCGATCTGGCCCTCCAGGATCTCGACCTGACGCAGTGCGACAGGGAACCGATCCATATTCCGGGCGCGGTGCAGCCGCACGGCGCCCTGATCGTCGTCGACCAGGCGACCATCAGCATCGAACAGGCCGGCGGCAGCTGCGCCCGGCTGCTCGGCCTCGCCCCCGAAGCGCTGCTCGGCCGTCCGCTGGCCGAGGCGGTGGCGGGCGCGGCCGACCTCTTCCTGGACGATCCCTTTACCGAGGCCGCCTACGCCGGCGTCGTGCCCGCCCACGAGGGCGGCGAACTGGACTGCTCGACTCACAGGGTCGGCGACAAGCTGGTGCTGGAATTCGAGCCCGCGCCGCAGCGGCGCCGTTCGGCGGCCGAGACGACGCGGACCATCGAAGCGGTCAGCGGCGCCTTCGGCGCCTGCCGCAGCCTGCCGCAGCTCGCCGAGACGGCGGCCCTGAAGTTCCGCGAGCTGACCGGCTTCGACCGGGTGATGATCTACCGTTTCCTGCCGGACGAGACCGGCGCGGTGATCGCCGAGGCCAAGGCCGACGCCCTGCCGCCGTTCCTGAACCACCGCTACCCGGCCAGCGACATTCCCAAGCAGGCGCGCCAGCTCTACCTGCGCAACCTCATCCGGGTGATCTGCGACGTCGGCTATGTCCCTGCGCCGCTGATCGCCAGGGACACCGGCGAGCCGCCGCTGGACATGAGCGACTGCCACCTGCGCAGCGTTTCGCCGGTCCACATCCAGTACCTGAAGAACATGGGGGTCGCGGCCTCCGCCTCGTTGTCGATCGTGCGCGACGGCAAGCTATGGGGGCTGGTGTCATTCCACCATTGCGAGCCCAAGGGGCTGAGCTTCGACGACCGCAGCCTCTGCCGCGTGCTGGCGGGCTCGCTGTCGCATCAGATCGCCGCCCTGGAGGACTCCGAGCTCTACCGCGAGCGACTGCGCTCGCGCGCGGCGGAGGATGCTCTGTTCAGCCTGCTCGGCCGCGGCGGCTCGGTCGAACAGGCGCTGGAAGACCATGCCGACGACCTGCTGGAGATGGTCCGCGCCCACGGCGTCGCCATCCGCCACGGCGACCGCGTGATCGCCTCCGGCCTCTGCCCCGACCCCGGCCAGGTGCTGCCGCTAGCCGACTGGCTGCTCGGCCGCGGCGAGAGCGGGGTGTTCGCCACGGACTCCCTGTCGCGCCTGTTCCCGGCCGCCTCGGTCTACGCCGACACGGCCAGCGGCCTGCTGGCGGTGACCCTGTCCGGCGGCGAAAAACGCCAGCTCCTGTGGTTTCGCGCCGAGCAGGTCGAGGAGATCAACTGGGCGGGCAACCCCCACAAGCCGGCCGAGGAGGATCTCGCCGGCGGCCAGCTGACGCCGCGCAAGTCCTTCGACTTGTGGCGCGAGACCGTGCGCGGACGCTCCCAGCCCTGGTCGTCGGTCGAGGTGGACGCCGCCGCGCGCATCGCCCGCACCTTCGCCGAGATGCAACGCACCCAGGGCATCGGCCGGCTGAACGAGAGCCTGCGCCGGGCCCTCGACGAGCGCGACCGCGAACTCAGCGAAAAGAGCCACCTGCTGCGGGAGGGCGACCACCGCATCCAGAACAGCCTGCAGATCGTGGGCGGCATGCTGCGCATGCAGCTGCGCGACACCACCGACCCCGAGGTGCGGGCCCAGCTCGAAGAGGCGATGGCGCGGGTTACGGCCGTGGCGCTCGTTCACCGCCGGCTGCACCGCTCGGACCATCCCGAGACCGTCGATCTCGACGTCTACCTGCGCGAGCTGATGACCGACATCGGCGCCTCTCTGGGCGCGGACTGGACCCGGCAGATGAAGATCCAGCTCAGCCCGGTGGCGACCCCGACCGAGATGGCCATGTCGATCGGACTGGTGCTCAGCGAGCTGGTGCTGAACGCCGCGAAGTACGCCTACGACGGGGCCGCCGGGCCGCTTCTGGTCGAGCTGTCCGGCCGCCCCCAGGGATTGCGGCTGGAGGTGCGCGATTGGGGCCGCGGCGCCGCGGTCGCCAAGACGCCGTCCGGCGGCGGGCTCGGCTCCCGGCTGGTCGGGGCGCTGGTCGACCGGCTGAACGGGACCCTCGAACGCGGGGCGGCGAGCCACGGCATGCGCGTGGTGGTCTACGTTCCGCTGCCGCTGCGCGCCGAGCGAGCCGACGCATGAGCGTACTGGCCGCGGTCAGGGCCGCGACCCGGGAGCGTCACGAGGAGCTGGAGACAAACGCCGGCATCCTCGACCGTCTCGCCGACCCGGCCGGCCGGCCGGCCCTGCTGGCCGCCTTCCTGTCGCTCTACGCGCCCGCCGAGGCGACGCTGGAGCCGCTCCTTGCGCCGATTCCCGACTATGATTTCGAGGGCCGCCGAAAGACGCCGGCGCTTCGCCGCGACTTGCAGGTCCTGGGGGCCGGCGCCCCTCCCCTTCCCGCAGCGCCGCCGCCGGTATTCTCCGGCCGCGCCGAGGCGCTGGGCTTCGCCTATGTGCTCGAGGGCTCGACGCTCGGCGGGCGGGTGATCCGCAAGCGGCTGCGGGCCGCGGGCCGCTCGCTCGACGGCACCTCGTTCTTCGACGTCTACGGGCCTGCGACCGGCGCGCGCTGGACGAGCTTCTGCGCCATCCTCGAGCGCGAGTGCGCCGATCGGGCGGCCGAAGCCGTGGCGGGCGCGCTGGCCGGTTTCGCATGGGTCCGCGCCGGCCTCGCCGCCGAGCCGGCCGCCGCCTAAAGACCAAGTCCACGTATCGCCGTTCTGCCGCGTGCTAGAGTGGCGGCGATGATCTACCGGTTCGGCCCCGTCCGATTCGACACCGCGCGTCGCGAGCTGACCGCCGCCGGGCGGCCCGTGCCGGTCGAGCCGCAGGTCTTCGAC
>JAQVDF010000118.1 GCA_028698405.1 Phenylobacterium sp.
CGGGCTCAGGCGGCTCGCTTCATGCGCGGATCGCGCAGGTCCAGCGGCGGGGTCACGTCGTCGACCCGCACGATGCGCAATTCGCCGTCCGGCGCGTACCAGCGGAACGAATTGCCAGGGCGAAGGCCGAGCAGGGCGGCGCCGACGCTGCTGGTCGCCGAGATTCGCTGGCTGGAAATCGCCTCCTTCGGGGTCACCAGCCGCACCACGCGCGACTCGCGGCTGGTCACGTCTGTGTACTCGACGCAGGAGCCGAGCCGCGCGAGATCCGGAGGCACGGTGGCGGACGGGACCACCTTGGCCCGCTGCAGTTCGCTCCAAAGCAGGCTGAGGCCCGGCGTCGGCCGCACGCTGGCGCAGACGATGTCGGAGAGCAGCACGTGCTCCTCCTCGGGTACGAGGATCTCGGGGTTGGCGAGGGGCAGGTTGTCCAAGAGGTGCATGACGGCTCCCGTGCGAAGACGCGAACATTCGAGCGGGCGAGCCCGCGAAGGGAATGAGGGGCGCCCGGACCGGCGCGCCGGTCCGGGCTAGCAGCCTTCGACGAGCCGGCCCGCGTGCAGGAGAGGTCGAAGCGATATCAGCCCGAGCATCATGTCGCCCAAGATATGGCTCCCAGCGTCGCGGCTTTCAATCGTCTTCACAAGGTTCTCCGAGCAGCGGGCTTGTGATCACCGGCTCGTGATGACTTGACGCGAAGATCGGCGACACCTGAGTCGCAGGTAGGCTTGTTTCAAAGTCTGACGATTCGTTTTCGACGACCGGAGACTCTCCGCCCGGAATGGGAAGGCGATCCTGTAAATGCTGTGCGCCAGTCGGCGCGCTCGCCCAGCGCCTCCAGCAGCCGGCGCAACATCTGCGCCTCGTTCGGCCGATCTGCCGTTCGGGCCGACAGGCCCTTCGCCGCCAGCGGCCCGGCGGCGGCCGACGAAATGCAGACGAACTCGAGGCCTTGCCGGGGCCCGACCAGCGCTTCGGCCAGTCGCCGGCCGGCCCTGGGCGAATGGACCAGCACCGCGGCGAAGGGATCGGCCGCATCGTCCAGCACCGCGGCGATCTCGGCATCGTCCATGACCGATGCGGTCTCGTAGACGACGCAGGTCCGCGTTTCGACGCCGCCAGGGGCGAGGGCGCCTGCGAGGTCGCCGGCCGGTTCCCGCGCGCCGGCCCACAGCAGGTGGCCACGGATCCTCGCGCGGTGATCCAGGATCAGCCGGGCCAGGTCGCCGACGTCGCCGCTGGCCGAGCGCACCTGCGGGAAGCCGGCGACCAGCGCCGCCTGGGCGGTGGCGTCGCCGACCGCGAACACCGGCAGGTCCCGCCGCCGTTCCCGGCGGGCGAACTCCCGCACGCCGTTGACGCTGGAGAAGGCCAGCGCCCCGACCCCGGAAAGGTCGCGTTGGCCGTCGACCGGCCGGACCTCCAGCAGCGGACGCAATTCGGGGCGCAGGCCGAAGGCCCGCAGCCGGTCGGCCGTCCGCAGGGCGGCGGGCATGGTGCGGGTCACCCAGACACGTGGGGCGGGGCGGTTCATCCGGAGCGCTTTCGCCGCAGCCCTTCGTCAGGCGTCCTGCACCGCCAGCACCTTCAGCGTGCGCGTGCGTCCGCCCGCGTCCTTCCACTCGAAGGTGTCGCCGGGCCGCAGCCCGATCAGCGCCGCGCCGACCGGCGTCAGCACCGAGATGCGGTTGTCGTCGATGCTGGCGTCCTTGGGCAGGCTGATCTGCAGGTCGCGCACCTGGCCGGTGGCCACGTCCTCGTAGGTGACGCGCGAGTTGAGCCGCACGTAGTTGCGCGCGGCCGCGCCGTTGCGCACCACGACGGCGCGTTCCAGCTCGTCGGCCAGCAGGGCCACGCCGGGCGCCTCGTGCGAGGCGGCGTCGACGAGGTTGTAGAGGGTTTCGTAGTCGGCCTCCGTCAGGTGGACGGCTGGACGCCTGCGCGCCTTGGTCTTGGCAAGCATGGGATTAGCCTTTCAATCGGCCGCCGGGGCGGCTCAGGCCGCGCTCGGAGGCGTGGGGGTCGGATCGTGCGGCGCGGGCGCGGCGGGGCGCGGCCGCAGGGGCACGACATTGGAGGGGGCGTCCGTCGGCCGCGGGCGCTCGGCCCCGCCGCCGGATCGGTCTTGTTTCTGTAGATCCTTCGAAGCGTCGTTCATGTGCTCACCTTCCCCCCGGGGCAATTTCGCGCCGGCGCTCGCTCAGCCAAATTCTAACAAATGGAAGGTGTCCCGAGCCTGGATCGTGCTTCGGATCGCAGACTCGGGTCAGCCGCCTGAGATGAGGCGCCCGTGGCGAAGGTTCTTGCGGCGATGGGCGGCAGAAAAACGCATGATCACCTTAAAGTATAGGTGCTGCGCCCCTCAGGGTCAAACCTTGGGGCGGTGAACCGCGACGACGAACAGGCGCCGCTCGCCGCCGCGCCGGTCGAGCCACTGGATGAACTGCCCGGGCGTCAGGCCGACCAGCGCCGAGCCCAACGGGCTCAGCACCGGCAAATCGCACGGGTCCCCGGTCGCCTCGGCGGTCAGGCGCACGTTGCGATCCTCCAGGTTGGTCAGGTCGCGGAACGTGATGAGGGCGCCGAGGCCGGCCACGTCCGGCGGAACGGACCTGTCATCGCGCACCTCCGCGCGGGCCAACTCGTCCAGCAGGCCGCCCGCCCCGCGCGGATCACGCGCCATCGCCAGCACGGCGATCGCGTGCAGGCGCTCGTAATCGCTGCGGCCGATCAGGATCGGCGGCTTGGCGGCGGGGCGCACCCGCACGCCGTCGTTCTGAAGATGGCCGATCATCGCCGGTAGACGGCCTTCAGGCGCTCGCCTTCCAGTAGTTCGGCCGCGCTCCGGGCGCCCTGGGCGCGGAGCTTGTTGGCGGTGTCGTGTAGCGCCGCACGCATGGGATCGCCCGACTTGCGTACGGCCGAGGCGAGCGCCTCCAGGGCCAGCTCCAGGTCGCGTATTCTGGCTTGATGGTCGTGCAGGTTCATGGCGGTGGCTCCTCCGTCGGTCGGGGCGTCGCCTGCGGGGCGCGCGCCGGAGACCCGCCGTGCGGGACGGCGGTCGCATGGGCTCTGAGTGGGAAGAAGGGTGACGTCCGTCCCCGGGGCCGGCGCGCAGTCGCGCGTGGGCCCCGGGGCTAGCAGCCTTCGACGCGACGGTTCGCGTACGCCAGGCGGGTCAGGATCGGATCGAGCGTCATCGAGGTTGAAGATGGTCTCGCCCGGGCCGAAGTCAACAGCCTGCTAGAGACTCCGCGGCGGTGCAGCCTGGTATGGCCAAGAATTGACAACCAGGCGCCCCGACACCATTCTTTTCGTGACATGATTTTTCGAACGATATCGATCGCCTTTCGGCGCGAAACTAGAGGTCTCGTCAAACCGGTCTGACCCCGAACTCTTGGCACTCGCCACGATGAGTTCGGGGGCGTTCTTGTCGTTCGCTACCTAATTCTTTCCCCTTGTAGACGCTCGCAGGACGAGCGCACGGAGTCATGCCCAGACCATCGACACGCCCGCGGTCCACGGGCGAGGGCGCGATGCGCCCATGGACGACCGCCGTTCCGACACCGGGAGCCGGATCATGATCGCGGCTGCAGCGATCCTTTCGACCGCGGCCGCGCTCGGCGCGGTCCGCTTCGTCCTGTTCCTGCGCGCGACCCGCGCAGGGGCCTTCGACGACCCCGTCGGCTCCACCCTGGCGACCTGGCTGTCACGCGGCCGGCGATGCTGATCCACACCTATCGCCCGCATGAGGCCCCAGAACCCGAGATGCCGCTTCACGACGCCTCTGACACCGCCGACAGGATGCCCGCCATGCGCAAGTGGCAGCAGTGCCTGCAGACCGGGCGCTACTGGTGACAACGGGGTTTCGAGCGCGGATCAAGGCCCGGTCGCCGCCTTCGGGCGGCTCTTTCCTTTTGCGGCCCTAGCGGGCGGTGTAGCCGCCGTCGACCACGAGCTCGGCGCCGGTGACGAACTTGGACTCGTCCGAGGCGAGGTAGACCGCCGCCCAGGCGATGTCGTCCGGCTCGCCCAGCCGCCCGAGGGGGTGCATCGAGGCCACCGCCGAGCGGCCCTGCTCGACATCGCCCATCGTCTGAAGATGGCCCTCGACCATCGGCGTCCAGATGAAGCCCGGGTGGATCGAGTTCACCCGGATGTTGTCGGGCGCGTAGATCAGGGCGTCGTTCTTGCTCATCAGCCGCACCGCCCCCTTGGAGGCGTGGTAGGGCGGCACGTCGGCTGCGCCGATCAGGCCGTAGATCGACGACAGGTTGATGATGCTGCCGCCGCCGGCCCGCTTCAGGTGCGGGATGGCGTGCTTGGTGCCGAAGAAGACGCCCTTGACGTTGACCGCCTGAACCAGGTCCCACTCGGCCTCGGTCAGCTCGTGGGTCGGCTTGTTGGCGCCCGAGATGCCGGCGTTGTTGACCAGGACGTCGAGCTTGCCGAATTCGGCCGCGGCGGCATTCACCACCTGCTCGACCTCGGCCTCCCTGGTGACGTCGCAGCGCCAGCAGCGGGCCCTGAAGCCGCGGCCGACGAGTTCGGCGGCGAAGGCCTGGCCCTCGGCGTCCTTCACGTCGGCCAGCGCGACCGCCGCACCTTCCTCGGCCATCCTCAGGGCGATCGCCCGGCCAAGGCCCACCGCCGCGCCGGTGACCAGCGCCACCTTGTCCTTCAATCGAGCCATGGACCCTCCCTAGGGTCTGATCCGCCGCGGAGGTTAGTCCGCCTCCGCCTTGACGGATTGATACGCCTCAACGCACGCTAGGCGTCGGGCGCGCATGATGTCGCTGCGTCCACCACGCGGGCGCTCGCTGGAGGAGGGTGATGACCCCCGCGCCGAACCGCAAGTCCGCCTGGCCGCTCGCCGTTCTCGGCGCCGCGCTGGCGCTCGGCGGCGGCGCCGTCCTGATCGGCCTGTTCGCCGTCCTCTACGCGGACGACGAGGTGCTGAGCCGCCAGGCCCTGCGCATCGGCCTGGCCGGCACCACCCTGATCTCGGCGATCGCGCAGATCGCGTTGTTCGCAGGCCTATGGCTGATCTGGCGGGCGTCGCGCCGCCGCACCCCCTGACCGGCGTGTTGATCGGCCGCAAGTTTGGCCTTAGCCAGCGTAGGCGTTTCGCCTCTCGGAGACCTGGAATGCCCACCCTGTTCCGGGATCGCCCGGCTCGTAAGGCGGTCCCGCTGGCCGGCGCGGCGGTGGCCTTGCTCGTCTCCGCCTGCGCGACGACGCCAAAGACGGCGGCGGATGGGGCCACGGTCGCAACGGCTCGGGACGAAGAGGTGCTGGGGCTGGTCGGGCCGCAGACGCCGGTGCTGCTGCGCGACATCGCCCAGGCGCCCTATGCGGCGCCCGATCCCAGGACCTGCGAGACGATCGCCCGCGAACTCGCGGGGCTCGACGCCGTGCTCGGGCCGGACGTGGATGTCGCGGACGCGGACGGCGAGGACCAGATCGGCGAGTGGGCCCGCGGGGCGGTGCGCGGGCTGGTGCCCTACCGCGGCGTAGTCCGCTTCCTGACCGGCGCCGGACGGCGCGAACGCGAGCTCGCCCAGGCGGTGCTGGCCGGAACCGCCCGGCGCGGCTACCTGAAGGGGCTGCGCGAGAGCCTGGCCTGTCCGTTCCCGGCGCCCGCGCGGCCTTCCGCGGACCCGGCGTCCTGAGCCGACGAGAAGGGTGCGAGCCGTGTTGATCCGACTGGCGCTGATCGCCGTCTCCGTTCTGATCCTTGCGCGGCCGGCCGCGGCGGCCGAGCTGTCGCCCGCCGAGGTCGCCGCCCTGGCGCCGGTGTTGGCCCAGGCCGAGGCGCACGGTCTGGCCGAGCCGGGGGACGGTGCGTTGCGCGCCCGGCTGGCCTCGCCCGATGCGGCTGTGCGCGCGGCCGCGGCGGCGCCGCTGCGCGAGCGGGTGCTCGCCTACGCCGCCGCCCAGCGGTCCGGGCGAGTACCGCCTGCGAGCGTCGACCGCCGCTGGGCCTTCCGGCCGGCGACCTTCGACGCCGCCCGCGCGTTCGAGGAGGCGCGGGCGGCCGGCCGCCTCTCGGCCTGGCTCGCCGAACTGCCGCCGCCGCATCCGGGCTATCGCGCCCTGCTCGCGGTCCGGGCGCGCTATGCCGCCCATGTCGCCTCGGGCGGCTGGCCCAGGCTGACGGACGAGGCCGCGCTCGCCGAGGGCAAGTCCGGCGAGGCTGTGGCCAGGCTGCGCGCCCGGCTGGCCGCCGAGGGTTACGCCAGCGCCGATCCGGAAGCGACGCAGTTCGGGCCTTCGTTGGCGGCGGCTGTGAAGGCCTTTCAGGCGACGCACGGCCTCGCCGTGGACGGCGTCGTGGGGCCCGCCACGCGCCAGGCCCTGAACGTCTCCGCGGCCGAGCGCCTTCGCCAGATCGACCTGTCGCTGGAGCGCTGGCGCTGGCTGCCGCGCCCGTTGCCGGCCCGGCGCCTGGAGGTGAACGTGGCGGGCGCCGAAGCGGCGCTGATCGACGGCGGCGCGCCGGCGCTCAGGATGCGGCTGGTGGTGGGCGCCGCCGCCAGCAAGACCCCGCTGTTCGCCTCGACCATACATTCGGTGGTGTTCAACCCGCCCTGGAACGTGCCGACCTCGATCGCGCGCAATGAGATCCTGCCGAAGGCCGCGCGGGACCCGGGCTACCTTGCGCGCAACCGCTACCG
>JAQVDF010000119.1 GCA_028698405.1 Phenylobacterium sp.
CGAGACAGGCCCCTACGACCTGCACATGGGGCTTCTGGAAAACCGCCTGCTGCTGGACGTCAGGGGCCCGAACTACGAGAAGCGTCACATCCTGTCGCTGTCCCCGTTCCGCCGGATCATCAAGGACTACTTCATGATCTGCGACAGCTATTACGAGGCCATCCGCACGGCGAGCCCGCAGCAGATCGAGACCTTGGACATGGGCCGGCGGGGCCTGCACAACGAGGGCTCGCAGCTGCTTCGCACGCGGCTGGCCGGCAAGATCGAGACCGACCTCGACACCGCCCGGCGGCTGTTCACCCTGATCTGCGCGCTGCACTGGCGGGGCTGATCGCTTGGGTTCCGCTGCAAGAACGCCGCATGCGGTGCTGTTCGCCTGTAACTTCAACCGGGTGCGCTCGCCCATGGCCGAGGCGCTGCTGAAGAAGCTGGCCGGCAACCGCATCTTCGTGGACAGCTGCGGGCTCCGTCAGGAGGCGGGTGAGGACTCCGATGGGCCCGACCCCTTCACCCGCGAGGTGATGGCCGAGATCGGCCTGGACGTCTCCGGCCACACGCCCAAGACCTTCGACGAACTGGACGACGATTCGTTCGACCTGATCGTTTCGCTGACCCCGGAGGCGCAGCACCGGGCCGTCGAGCTGACGCGCGGCCGGGCGGCGGAGATCGAATACTGGCCGACCTTCGACCCGACCCTGACCGAGGGCTCCCGCGAGGCGCGCCTGGCCGCCTACCGCGAGGTGCGCGATTCGCTGGCCCGGCGGATCGCCGAGCGATTCGGCAGCGACGGCGCTGGATAGGGCCGGCGGCCGGGGCCATATAGGCCGTCATGCACAGACGCCTCTTCCTGGCTGCGGGGGCCGCGGCCGCCGCCGTTTCCGCCGGTTCGGCCGCGAGCGCGGCTTCGGGCCCGAAGGTCACCGTCTACAAGACCGCCTCCTGCGGCTGCTGCCGGGGCTGGGTGGCGGCGATGGCCAGGGCGGGGTTCGCGCCGACCGTGGTCGACGTCGAGGACATTTCGCCCCTGTGGCGCAAGCGGGGCGTCCCGGACGCGCTGTCGTCCTGCCACATCGCCGAGGTGGGCGGCTACGTCACGGTCGGCCACGTGCCGCCGCAGGATGTGCGCCGCCTGCTGGCCGAGCGGCCCAAGGCGATCGGGCTCACCGTGCCGGGCATGCCGACTGGCTCGCCGGGAATGGAGGTTCCCTCGGGTCGCAAGGAGCCCTACGAGACTCTGCTGCTGCTGCCCGGCGGGCGCACCCGGGTGTTCGCGCGCCACGCCTGAGGCCGGCGCGCGCAACAAGCGTTACTCCCCATCGACCAGCCGAGGCGAAGCGCGTTATAATGTCATTAGCGGCTCGCGGCCTCGACGCGAGCCGTTCGTTTATGGACCGCAAGTGGGAGCCTGTATGGCGAAGGAAGAACTTTTGGAGTTCCCGGGCACGGTGAGTGAAGTCCTGCCCAACGCGACCTTCCGCGTGAAACTCGAAAACGATCACGAGATCATCGCCCATACCGCCGGCAAGATGCGCAAGAACCGCATCCGGGTGTCGGCCGGCGACAAGGTCCTGGTCGAGATGACGCCCTATGACCTGACCAAGGGCCGCATCACCTTCCGCGTCCGCTAGGGACATTGCCCGACAAGCGGCCGCAAGGCGGCCTGGTGCTGGCGTCCGCGAGCCCCAGGCGCTTGGATCTGCTGCGCCAGGTGGGCGTCGAGCCCGACACCATCCTGGGCGCCGAGATCGACGAATCCCCGAGACCCAAGGAGACGCCCCGGCAGCTCGCCGTTCGGCTGGCGCGCGAGAAGGCGCAGAAGGTGGCGGCCGCCCGTCCGGACGAGGTCGTGCTCGCCGCCGACACCGTCGTGGCCGTCGGCCGGCGAGTGCTGCCCAAGGCCGAGGCCGACGACGACGTGCGCGCCTGCCTGGCGCTGTTGTCCGGCCGCGCCCACCGCGTGCTGACCGCCGTGGCGGTGAGCGGACCCAAGGGGCTGACGAGCCGGCTGGTGGAGACCAGGGTCCGGTTCAAGCGCCTCACGCCGGGCGAGATCGACGCCTACGTCCAAAGCCGGGAGGGGATCGGCAAGGCCGGCGGATACGCCATCCAGGGCCGGGCCGGGTCCTTCGTGACCGAGTTGCAGGGCTCCTATTCGGGCGTCGTCGGGTTGCCGCTCTACGAGACGCTCAATCTCCTCGCCGGCGCAGGACTGAAGGTCAGATGAGCGAGCGTCGCCTCTTCCTGGACAAGGGCGTCGGCGAGCAGCGCGGCGTGGTCACCCTCGACGGGCGACCCGAGCGGCTGCTGATCCTGCGCGACGACGAGGCGCAGGACCTGCGGATCGGCGCGCGGCACCGGGCCCGCGTTCGCAAGGTCGAGCCGCAGCTCGGCTCGGCCTTCCTCGAGCTGGCCGGCGGGGCCGAGGCCATGCTCGACTTCAAGCCGGACGCGAGGCCCGTGCAGGGCTCCGCGATCGAGGTCGAGATTCGCGCCGAGCCCAGGCGGGGGAAGCTGGCGCTGGCCCGCGCCATCGGACCTGCCGAGGGGGCGCTGCAGCTGCTGGCCCCGCCGCCTGGACTGAAGGCCCAGCTCTCCGCGTTCGCGCCGGGCGTCAGCGTCACCGAGGGAGAAGCCGCGCGGCAGGTCGCCGATGAGGCCGAGGCCGAGGCGCTGGACATCGTCCATCCGCTGCCCGGCGGCGGTCGGCTGTCGATCGAGCCGACGCGGGCTCTGACCGCCGTCGACATCGATCTGGGCGACCGGCAGGGCCAGGAGACCAAGCGGGTGGCCCGGCAGGCGAACCTGGCGGCGTTGGGCGCGGCCGCCAGACTGCTGCGGCTGAAGGGCCTGGGCGGAATCGTGGTGTTCGACCTGGTCGGACGCGGACACGACGGGAACGCGCTGACCGAGGCGGCCCGGGCCGCCTTCCGGCCCGACAACCCCGGCGTCGCCATCGGTCCGATCAGCCGGTTCGGCACGCTGGAGCTGCTGATTCCCCGCCGCACCCGGCCGATCGCCGAGATTCTGCTGGGGCCCGACGGTCGGCCGAGCGCCCGCACCCTGGCCCAACGGCTGATCCGCATGGCCGAGCGGGAAGCCGCCGCCGACCCCGGTGGGCGGCTGAAGCTCGTCTGCGCTCCGCCCATCGCCGAGTCGGCCGCGCCGCTCGTCGAGGCCCTGAAGGCGCGGATCGGCCACCGGCTCGAGCTCGTTCCCGATTCGACCCTGAAGGACCATGAACTGAGGGTGAGCCGGGCATGAGCACCCCCGCCTGTCCGATCTGCGGCAAGCCGGTGGAGCCGCGCTACCGGCCGTTCTGCTCCAAGCGCTGCGCCGACGTCGACCTGCAGCGCTGGCTGAGCGGCCGCTACGCCGTGCCGGCCCTGGAGGACGAGGAAGGCCCGGCCGATTCCAGCGGCGACGAAGACTGACACGCGGCCGCTGGACTTCGCGCAGGGCCTCTTTTATAGACGCGGCTCCCGCGAGCGCGGCCCTGCCTGGGTAGCTCAGTTGGTAGAGCAGCGGATTGAAAATCCGCGTGTCGGTGGTTCGAATCCGCCCCCAGGCACCATTCCTCTTTCAAGTCCCACATCCCTGATCCGGAGCCCATGGCAGCGCCCAGGGCGACGCCAGCGACGCTGGATCGCGACCCCGGCGCCCAGGTCCTGGCCGTCCGCTCCGCTGCGGCCGGTATGAAGGGGAGGGCGTAAGGCGGGGTTACGTCGTCCCGGCGGGGCCGGGATCCGGAACGGTGGCTGCTGACCGGGCAGGGGACCTCGGTGATCCTACGAAGATGCGCGCCGCGTCTGGGCTCCGCCTCGGACAACCCCCGCGACCGGACGACGCGGTCGTCGGTGCGTTTCGGCGGTGCAACCGCAATGTTGCTAGCGCGAGAAACAATAAGTTGGCGCCACCTGTCGTCCATAGACCGATGTTCCATGTAATTCTGCTGCGTCGCAGCAACAAAAGTCTATCGGAGCGTGCCCATGATGGCGTTTCGCGTGGTTTCTTGTTGTGCAGCGCAGCAAGGCGGCGGATTTCACAACATCTCACCTGCGTTTCGCCCACGCTTCGCGCTTGACGCCCGTCAAAGGGGTTGCCAAAGGTCCGTCGCCGCAAGTCTAAACTCGCGGTAAGGTTCCAGCCGTCCCCAATGGAAGGAAGGAGCCGCCATTGCGCCTTCGATACGCGGGCCTTCGACTGGAGTTGAAGAAATGCGTGGCGGGTCGGGCGCAGCGACAGCGGTTCTGGGCCGAGGCTCACCCCCTTGGCCCGGGCTTGATTTAATAAGGGTGGAGACGCTCTCGCGCGACGACCCTCGGTCCAACGTGCTAGACCATTAGGAACTGGCGACAGATGCTCGACAACAAACGGAAGACCCCTTTCCTGGCTCTCCTCGGCGCGGTTGCGCTGATGGCGAGCGCGCCTGCGTTCGCTCAGGACGCAGCCGCCCCGGCTGCTCCGGCTGCGGCTCCCGCCGGCGAAGCCGCCGCGCCCGCCGCTGATGCTGCGGCTCCCGCCGCCGCCCCCGAGGCCCCCGCCGCCGCGCCCGAAGCGCCCCCGACCATCGAGCATGCTGGCGAACTGACCATCATGCAGATGTTCCTCGACGCCGACTGGGTCGTGAAGATCGTCATGATCGGCCTGGTGCTCGCGTCGGTCCTGTCGTGGATGCTGCTGATCACGAAGATGATCGAGTTCAACTCGCTGAACCGCTCTTCGGACCGGTTCGTGGAAGCCTTCCGCGGCGCCAAGAACATCAACGACATGGGCCGCATCGCCCTGTCGGAAGAGTTTGAAGGCAACCCGCTGGCCGACATGGCCGCCGCCTCCGCTCAGGAAGTCCAGCTCTCGCAACAAGCCGGCTTGCAGGTCAGCGGCGAGCACCGCGACACCACGCTGTCGCGCGCCCAGGCCGCCATCGGCGCGGTTCAGGCGAACCTCGCCAAGCGCCTCTCGGGCGGCATGCAGTTCCTCGCCTCGCTGGGTTCGTCCGGTCCGTTCATCGGTCTGTTCGGCACCGTGTACGGGATCATGCGGTCGTTCATCGGCATCGCGAACACCAACACCACCAACCTGGCCGTCGTGGCGCCCGGTATCGCCGAGGCTCTGCTGGCCACCGGTATCGGCCTCTTCGCCGCTATCCCGTCGGTTATCTTCTACAACTACTTCCAGACCCGCATCGCCGCCTTCGGCGCCCGGACGGAAGGTTTCATCGCCGAACTCATGAACGCGGTGTCGCGCCAGCTCGACAAGGGGGCCTAACCTCTCATGGGAGCCAAACTCTCAGGATCTGGGGGTGGCAAGTACGATGTCGAGGCGAACCACGAAATCAACGTGACGCCCTTCGTGGACGTTATGTTGGTCCTACTGATCATCTTCATGGTTGCCGCCCCAATGGCCGCCGTGACGGTGCAGGTGGCGCTACCTCCGGCCGTCGCTGAGCCATCGCCCAACCCACCGACCCCGGTCTACATCTCGATTCAGCCGAACGGGAACATCTACATCGGCGACTCGCCGACGGACCTGGCGTCTCTGGGCGACGACATTCGCTCTGCGGTCGGCCGGCGCGATCCTAATCGGGAGCGGATCTTCATCCGCGCCGACAAGGACACGCTCTACGGCGACTTCATGGGCGTGATGAACATGCTGCAGGACAACGGCTTCTACAGCGTCGCCCTGATCGGCACGGACGAACGGTGAGGGGGCAGGTGACACATGACTGACGCCACCACCCACGTTCACCGCAGTCCGTTCGACGAGCCGCCCAAGCAGCGTCCGAAGGGCATGATCGTGGCGCTCATCGTCGCGGTCGTCGTCCACGCGCTCCTCGGCTACTTCATCTGGAAGAACAAGTTCGAGATGGAGTACCGGGAGTACTCGGACGACGTGACGGACGTGGCGATCGTGAAGCCGGCGCCTCCGCCGCCGCCTCCGCCGCCGCCGCCGCCGCCTCAGGACGCGCCTCCTCCGCCGCCGCCCAAGCTGCAGCCCCGCCCGCCGGCCAACGTGCCCGTGGACGTGCCCTCGATCCCGCCGCTGCCGGTTCCGCCGGTCGAAAAGCGGATCGAAGAGCCCCGTCCGCCGGCTCCGCCGCCGCCCGAGGCGCCGCCGCCGCGGCCGTCGGTCATCCAGAACCCCGACTGGGCCCGCCGGCCCAGCGCGGAGGACATGGCCCGGTACTATCCGGACCGCGCCCAACGGATGAACGTCGAAGGCCGTGCGACGCTGAGCTGCTCGGTGACCGCCAAGGGCACCCTCGCGAACTGCTCGGTGGTCTCGGAAGAGCCGGACAACCAGGACTTCGGTTCGGCGGCGATGCGCCTGTCGCGCCTGTTCCGGATGCGGCCCAAGACCCTCGACGGCACGCCGGTCGAAGGCGGCACGGTGCGGATCCCGATCCGCTTCACCTTGCCGGACCGGTAGTATCGAACAACTGTCGCCAAACGGCGGGCCCCGGATGCCACCCGGCATCCGGGGCCTTCCTTTATGGGGGCAGGCCTGGCCGACCTCGGGCCGTCCGTAGGCCGCGGCAGAAGATGTGCGGCGGCGCCTTGATCGGCCCCCATCGCGCGACTAGAAGAACCGCTCGCGATACGCGCCGCCTTAGCTCAGTTGGTTAGAGCGCCAGATTGTGGCTCTGGAGGTCC